>DASRHX010000155.1:0-18665 GCA_035650295.1 Bryobacteraceae bacterium
ATTCTGCTCGTACCACTTGGTCAAGGTGGCCGTCATGTGCATCTTCTCGATGATGTTGCGCCAGCCGATGCCCGTGTTATAGGCGCAAAAGCTGATTTCGCCTTCCTGCGTGGCGTAGGGGATGATGCACTGTTCGGTGCGGCGGAAGTCGTAGTTGAACAGATCCTGGAACCACATGCCGGCGATGAAGAGGAAGTTCCAGCGGTCGGCGCGGCGCTTTTCGATGTCCTGCAGGCGCGTAGCACCATGGACCTGGCCGTAGTTCTTGCCAGTGGCGCCGAAACTCTTATCGAACTTCTTCAGGAGGTCGGTCAGCTTAAAGTGCGTCGGCGACTGGAAGGGGTCGTAGTTGCGCATGAGCGAGAGCGCCATGCCGAGCATGGAGAGCTTCTTGCCGCGGCCGGCGTCGTTGACGCGCATGAGGTCGCGCGAGAGCTGGTCGGCGTTCAGGAACGAGGTGACGGCCTTGGCTTCCCTCGTTTCCTTGTCAACCATGACGGCCATTCCAACGCCGCAATTGGGGTGGCAGCCGCAGCTCATCTGGCCGAAGTTCTTCTCCGGTCCGTGAACGATGTCGGCCCAGTCGGCGAACGTGGAGACGAAGGAGATGGGGAACCAGTCGCGGGTTGGCTCACCAAGTCCGGTCTGCCGTTTCACGTCGTGGGCGAGGTGCGACAGCGTGTAGCGCTGCGCCATGCGGCGTTCGGGGGTAATTTCCTCGTCGCGGCCCGTAAAGCTGACGGGCTGGAAGCTGAGGAAGGGGATTTTCTTCGGATTGTCGAGAGCGAACTGGACGATGTGGCCGACCTGCTCGTTGTTGATGCCGTTGACGATGGTGGTCACGGGGATAATGGTGACGCCGGCTTCGTGCAGGTTTTCGATGGCCTGAATCTTCACGTCGAACAGGTTGCCGACGAGGCGGTGAGAGTTGGCTTCGTTGCCGATACCGTCAAATTGCAGGTAGGCGTAGCGGAGCCCGGCTTCGGCGGCCTGGCGCGAGAAGGTCTTGCTCTTGGCGAATTCGATTCCGTTGGTGGCGGCCTGGACGCTGGTGTAGCCGACCTTGCGGGCGTAGCGGACGGCGTCGATGAAGTAGGGTGACAGCGTTGGCTCGCCGCCGGAGAACTGAACCGACATCTGGCGGCGCGGCTTGATGGAGATGGCGTTGTCGAGCAGCGTCTTCACGTCGTCCCACGACAGTTCGTGCACGAAGCCGACCTGATTTGCGTCCATGAAGCAGGGATCGCACATCATGTTGCAGCGGTTGGTGAGGTCGATGGTGAGGACCGAGCCGCGGCCGTGGGTGATGGTGGAAGAGCCGTGATTGTGCAGCTTCTCGTCGTTGTGGGCGCGAATGTCGCGGCCGGGGAACGATTCTTCGAGGTGCTTGAACATGGCCGGATCGATGGACATGAGATCTTCGAAGTGGCCGTGCTTCGGGCAATCCTTGACCATCCAAATCTTGCCGTCCCGCTCGATAATTTGCGCCTTAATTTCGCCCACCTTCTCGTTGATGAGAATGGTGTAATCCTGCTTGCCGTCGACAATTGCCTGGCGCGCCTCGCGCACACAGGTGGGGCAAAGAGAATCCGTGGTGCGGGGCCAGCCGAGCGGGGGTTTGGTTTTCTGCCAGCTCTTGAGGAGGGGTTTGTCGCTCCACTTCGGAGTGAAGGAGGGTCTTTGATTGAATTGGTTTAACGCGTCAAAGATAGTCCAGGCGCCATTGGCGGCCACAGTGACGACCTTTTCGGCGTATTTGATGGGCTTGTGCATTGTCTCGAATCTCCTCGTCGGATTCTCGCTAGAACCTGCTTGGGCGGAGTCCACGCTGGGCAGACGCTCTACACCCTATACATTTCCGTAGTGTAGGCAAGCAGACGCGCCACGACCATCACAAAGTATTCAAGGGTGAGATATCGTCGTTGTATGGCGAAATCCAGGCCTGAACGGAGCGGGCTTATTTGAGCAAATAAGCCCTTATTCTTCATCATGATGCGGCGTGGTCAGCTAAGCGTGTGGGCGGCGGAGGCGGGCTTCTTGCGGGCGGGGGTGGTACCGGCTGTTCCGTTGGCCGAATTTCCGGCCTATACCGACTGGTTGCAGCGGGGGTTGGCGGGGTCGATGAACTACTTGGCCGGCCATCGGGCGGAGGTAAGGGCCGATCCGCGGCGGTTGTTGGAGCCGGCGCGATCGATCGTGTGCCTGGCGCAGAGCTACCACGGGCCACAGGCATATTCGACTGAGTTCACTGACGGCGAGTGTGCGTGGATTTCCCGCTACGCCTGGGGCGAGGATTATCACGGGGTGATGCGTGAGCGGTTGGAGAAATTGGCTGAACGCATGACGGTGGGTTGGGGACCGCATGAATGGCGCGCGTGCGTGGATACGGCTCCGCTGCTGGAGCGAAGCTATGCGCGACTGGCGGGGCTGGGTTGGATTGGAAGGAACCAGTGTTTGATCGATGAGGAGGCAGGGTCGTGGTTCTTCGTTGGGTTCCTGCTAACGAGCCATGAATTGGAGCCGGATATACCGCCGCCGGATCGTTGCGGCACGTGCATGCGCTGCATTGACGCCTGCCCGACGCAGGCGCTTGTGCCAAACGCGGATTCGCCTGGGGGTTGGGAAATGGATGCGCGATTGTGCATCAGTTACCTCACTATCGAATTGCGGGGGGCGATTCCCGTGGCGCTGCGAGAGGGCATGGGGCGGCATGTGTTCGGATGCGACATTTGCCAGGATGTGTGCCCGTGGAATGAGCGCCTGCTGAGATATCCGCCGCCGGCAGGCGAGGAGAAGTTTGCGCCGCGTGAGGGGTTGGTGGCGCCGCGGCTGGACCGCCTGGCTGCACTGACGCCGCAGGAATTTCAAGCGATGTTTCGCGGTACGCCGGTGACGCGGGCGCGATACCATGGCTTTCTGCGAAACGTTGCCGTGGCGATGGGCAACAGCGGGCTGGCTTCGATGAAAGAGCCC
Organism: Bryobacteraceae bacterium; assembly: GCA_035650295.1. Classification (GTDB taxonomy): domain Bacteria; phylum Acidobacteriota; class Terriglobia; order Bryobacterales; family Bryobacteraceae; genus JAFLBB01. The sequence goes on from DASRHX010000155.1 coordinate 2,974, forward strand.
CTGGAACACCTGGCGCGGCATGAGAACGAGATGGTGGCGGAGCACGCACATTGGGCATTAGCGCAATTGGGGGAGTGAGGTGGCTGGCGGCGCTTGCGTGGGGAGTGGCGCTGTGGGGGGCACAGCCCGCCTTGGTGGAACGGGGATTTGACCACTTCTATAACCTCGAGTTCGACGAGGCGATCGCGAATTTTGAATTGGCGATTGAAGGGCAGCCGGCCGTGCCGGACCTGTACAATCACATGGCGCAGTCGATCCTGTACCGCGAAATGTTGAAAGCGGGCGCGCTCGAAAGCGAGTTAGTGAGCGGGGGCAACGCGTTTCTCCGTAGGGAGAAGATGAATCCTACCGCCGAGGACCAGAAGCGGTTCGACGCAGCCATTGCCAAAGCGATGCTACTTGCGCAAGAAGAGTTGCAGAGTAAACCTGACGATACCGCCGCACTTTATGCGATGGGAATATCCTACGGGTTGCGCGCAAATTACAATTTCTTAGTAAGAAAGGCTTGGTTGGATTCGTTGCGCGACGCCACGCAGGGGCGGAAACTGCACAACAGAATCACGGACCTTGAGCCTTCCTACGTCGATGCGCGGCTAGTGCAGGGGGTGCATGACTATATCGTGGGGAGTCTGCCTTGGCATTACAAGCTGATGGGATTTCTCGTGGGGTTCCGTGGCGACCGCGACGAGGGAGTCCGGACGCTGGAACAGGTAGCGGCGCGTGGCAATCGGACGCGCGACGATGCGGCCGTCCTGCTCGCCGTCGTCTACAGGAGAGAGCGAAAGTTTGGTCCGGCGATTGCCCTGTTGGAGCGGCTAATTCCCAAGTATCCGAGGAATTACCTGCTGCGGCTGGAGTTGGCGCAGATGCATTCTGACAATGGGGACGGTGTCGCGGCGCTAAAAGCCATTGCCGAAGTGGAGAAGTTGAAAAAGGCGGCGACACCGGGTTTTGCGCGGCTGCCGGTGGAGAAGATCCTTTACTATCGCGCTACGGTGGAGTTCTGGTATCGGGACTACCCGGCGGCGATCGCCAACTTTCAAAAAGTGATAGCGAGGGCGGAAGAGCTGGATCTGAATACCGGTGTGACCGCATGGATGCGGCTGGGGCAAGCGCACGATCTTCGTGGCGAGCGGGAACTGGCGCTGCGTTGTTACCGTAGCGCGGTCGAGTACGCTCCATCTTCGGGTGCGGCAAAGGAATGTCAGGGATATCTGCGCCGGCCTTTCAAGCGCACAGACGAGTAAGCCGGAGCTAAGTATCGAAACGATATAGGTCCTGCGTGGACACCGGAACGTCCAGCACTTTCAGGTAAGTGAATAACTGGTACTTGTGGTTCGTGAAATGGACGAGGTTGGTGAGCAACATCGTCATTGCGGGCTTGCCGGCGGCGGTAAAGACACTGGGCAAGGTGCGCGTGAGATCGGAATCGGGAATGTTCTGAAATCTCTCGCGGAGAAATACGAGGAGATCCGTAAGAAGGGCCATGGAATCCCCGATTGTTCCCGCGGATGCCGCCTCAACGCGCAGGCGGAGCGACGCCGCGGCTGGCGGCGGTTCGGGTTCGAGCTTGACCAGCACGGCGCAGAAACCTGAGAGCGAGTCGCACAAGTGCGCGCACAGCTTGCGGACGGTAAACGGCGGGCGTTCCACCGAGGGCCAGTCAGGCCGCCATTCGCTGGCTTCCGCCGGCACGCGTTCCATCAGGCGGAGCGTGAGCGTTGCCTCCTCCTCAATGCGGGAGAAGAGAGCCGCGGCGAGATGGCTCGAACCTAACACGGTGCGAAGGTGAATACGACGATTCCGATTACGAACCAGATCACAGCATAAACGAGGCCATAGCCGAAGAATGTGCGGAAGTCCATGCGGAGCATTCCCGCCGTAATGACATACCAGAACGGCGAGATGAGGTTGCCCATGTGATCGCCCACCTGCATCGAGAGCAGGCCGCGTTCCACGGACACGCCTACCGCCTGGGAGGCATTGACGGTGACCAGTCCCTGTAGCGCCCACTGGCCGCCAGAGGAAGGAATGAAGAACGCGAAAACGGTTCCGATGACGGCGGAAAGTGCCGGGAAGGTCGTTGGGCTCGATGCGGCGGACAAGAACGAGGTGATGGTGACGCCGATTCGCGTGAACTCGATCATTCCGGAGAGTGCGGCATACAACGGGTAGAGGATGAGGATTGGCCACGCGGAGACGCTTGCGTTCTCGAGAGCTTTCGTCACGGCGCGGATGTTGCCATGAAACATGAGCGTGAGTAGAAAGAGAATGATGTTCATCGAGTTGATGTTCGCGCCCGACGCCCTTTCGGCAAAGTGATACCAGAGCCAGACAGCAAGGGCCGCCGACAGGATCAGGACGGTATACGGTCTCACTTCCAGCCTCTCCGAGTAAGTCCTTGGTTCCGCCGGCGGCAAGGTGACGGGCTGGGCCAATTGCAGTGCGCCGGGATAGTCCGACAGAGGCCTGTTGGATTTCGGCATCAGGAGGCACCCCGCGGTAACGGTCGCGGCAGTGTAGAGCGCGATGTCCAGAAGCGCCGCCGGAGACCAGATGGTGCGCGCGAGCGGAATTACTCCGATGATCTTCTCCAGAAAATGTCCTTCGGTTGCCACAAGCAACGGCGCCGACGAAGAAAGCCCGAATTGCCAGACGGCGATCGAAGCGTAAATGGTGCCGAGGAAGAAGGGGAAGTGAAGCGGCATGCCCTTACGCTCGGCTTCTTTGGCGAAAAGCACCGCGACCAGCGGACCGAGGGCGTAGCCGAGGCTCCAGAAACAGTAGGAAAAGCTGGCGGTCAGGATGACGGCGAGCGCGACCAGTTGATTCCGCGAACGAGGGAGACGAGCCGACCATCCGATCCATCTTTGAAACCACGGAGAGGTTCCGAGCGCCGCGCCGAGAACGATGGTCAATGTCATCTGGCTCGTAAAGGGCAGCAACGACCAGAAGCCCCGGTAATATGCGCCGGCCAACTCGATCGGTGAGTTGCCTAGCAGCAGCGCGAAGGCACCCAGGAGAAGTAGCAGGATGATGCTCGCCGTGATGGCGTCGGGTACGAACTGGGCGATGAATTCAGCGAAACGGTCGAGGGGCGAGCGCTGCTGAACGGGACTTGGAGCGATGGGCAAGGTCCAGCGAGTCTATCACTGACTCGCGTGGCAGGAGTCGCAGCCGTTGGGGGCGCCGCGTTCGGCGTGGCAGTCCATGCAGTCTTTCATGTTGAGGAGGCGCGCCTTGGACGTGACCCTCATCGAGGCCATGTCGCCATGGCAGGCGGCGCATTCGATCTTGGCTTCGTCTATGTGCGAGCCGTGATTGAACCAAACGATCGGCATCAGACGGTAGACTCGGGCCCACTCGACCGGCTTCTTATCGGAGGCCGCTTTGGCGAGCTTGACAATCTCGGGCGAGTCCTTCTTGACAGTGGAGTGGCAACCCATGCAGAAGGCTTCCTTGGGAAAGCCCATGGCGAAACCCTCTCCGGCCTCGGTCGCCTTCATTGCATGGCAGCCCGCGCATTTGAGGCCAAGCGCCAAATGCGTTTTATGCGAATAGGCGATTGGCTGTTTGGGCGTATAGCCGACGGGGTCGGTATGCAGGACCTCATCGGCCATCAGGAGCAGCAGCGGCAGGGCTGCGGCGAGCATGATCGTAAACGCACGCCTCATCTACTTATAGGGTAAAGGCAATGAACTCGTCTGAGGCGGGCGACCCTTCCTTGCCTCCGCACGCGGCGACCACGAGGTACTGCTTGCCGTTGGCCTCGTAGGTGCACGGAGTAGCGAAGCCGGCGGATTCGAGCCGATGCTCCCACGCAACCTTGCCGGAGTCGCTTTCGTAGGCGCGGAAGACGCGGTCGAACGTGCCGCTCATGAACACGAGGCCGCCCGCGGTGCAGATATTACCGCCGTGCGACGGCGTGCCGGTTTTGGGAATGCCCTTCGCCTTGAGCGCGGGAAACTCTCCGTTCAATACACGCCACGCGAATTCGCCTTTGTCGCAATCGATGGCCGTCATGTAGCCCCATGGCGGTTTGATACCCGGATAGCCGTTCTGGTCGCGAAGATCGTTGCGTTTGGTGAGTCCATACCGGTAGGGCTGGCCGGGCTTGGCGTCCCCGAAGGCGACGATATTCGTCGTTTCGTCGGAGCTGACGAAGACGCGATTGCGTATGGGGTCGAACGAGCAACCGCCCCACAACGGACCACCGCGGAAACCGGGGTGAACGACATAACCGTTCTTAGCGTTTGGCGTGTATAGCGGGCCGGTCTTTATGCCCTGAAGGATGTCCTTCACGTAAGCGTGGGACTCAGGCGAGATGTCGGTGACGTAGTCGTCTTTCCACCCTTGGCGCGAAACAGCGGGCGGCTTCGACGGGAAGGGCTGAGTGGGATGCAACCGTTCGCCTTCAAGATCCGACGGCGGCATGGCACGCTCTTCGGCGGGCCAGATGGGCTGGCCGGTTTCGCGATTGAAATACCACAACCACCCTTGTTTGGTGCATTGCACGACGGCGTCAATCATCTTGCCGCCCTGCTTCATGGTGATGAGCGCGGGCTGCGCGGGCATGTCCATGTCCCACACGTCGTGGTGGACGATTTGATAGTGCCACTTGCGCTGACCGGTGAGCGCGTCGAGGGCGAGCACGCAATTGCCGAACAAATTCGCCCCCTTGCGGTTGCCGCCATAGAAATCGAAGGCTGGCGAACCGATACCGGCGACGACGAGCCCACGTTTGAGATCGACGCTCATGCCCGCCCAGTTGTTGGTTCCACCCGTGTGGACCCAGGAATCGCTTTCCCAGGTGTCATTGCCGAACTCGCCGGGGCGGGGAACGGTGTGAAAAATCCAGCGGCGCTTTCCGGTCTTGGCGTCATAGCCGCGGATGTGGCCTGGGGCCTCGGGGTACGGTCCTTCGCCGCCACCGCCGCCGGTGATGATGACGTCCTTAAACACGACGACGGGCGTGGTGTGCTTGAACGACAGATTGCGCATGTCGTGGTCGAGCTCCTCTTTGAAATCGAGCACACCCTTGTTGGCGAAGGTCTCGATGAGCTGCCCGGTTTTGGCATTCAGGGCGATGAGGGTGTCCTGATAGCAGGAGAAGATGCGCTTGTCCTCGCCTTCTTCCCAATAGCAAACCCCGCGGCTGTTGCCTGGTGAACGGCGGGCAGGGCGACCCTGCGCGGGATCGAACGACCAAATGAGTTCGCCGGTGGCGGCATTGACGGCTTGCACTTTCACGCGGGGCGTAGTGATGTACATCACGCCGTCGACGACGATGGGCGTGCACTCGCTCGAGGTTGCCGGACGCAGGTTGGCATCGCCGGTTTTATGGACCCAGGCGACCTTCAGGTTCTTCACGTTCGAAGGCGTAATTTGCTCCACGGGCGAATAGCGCGTGCCATAGGCATCGCCGCCATACCAGTTCCATTCGCGTTCGCGCGGAGTGGCGGCCAATGCACGCGGTCCGGGGATCAGGGCAGCGGCTGCTGCCGATTGAATGAGAAAATCGCGGCGTTGCATAAAGGGGAGACTGTATCAATGAGACGATCCCGCTTGCAACGGAGTTACCCACGGGGAGAAGATGGCGTGGTCATGTACACCAGACGCGAACTTGCGGGATTGGCGGCCGGAGCAGCCGCCGGAGCTGCCAGCGCCCAGAGCCGGGCGGCGAAACCCAACATCGTATTCATCTTTTCCGACGACCATCACTACCAGTGCCTGGGCGCCGCGGGAAATCCGCACATCCAGACGCCGAATCTGGACAAGCTGGCCGCGCGGGGCGTGCATTTCACGCACGCGATGATCAGCACGCCGCAGTGTTGCCCTTCGCGAGGCATCATGCTGTCCGGCTTGGAGACGTATCAGAGCGGGCTGCAGTCGAACGGATACACGGCCTTCAAGCCGGGCCTGGGGCCGACGGTGATCGAGCAGTTGCGGCGCGCCGGCTACCACACGAGTCTGGTGGGCAAGTGGCACATCACGAACATGCCGGCCGAGTGCGGGTTCGCAAACGCCCCGCTATGGCTGCGCGGTGGCGGGAGCAAGTATGTAGACCCGATGTTGCGGCGCGGACTGGATGGTAAGGACGAGGAGACGAAGGGGCACATTACGGACCTGTTGACCAATGCGGCCGTGGAGGTCGTGGAGAAGGCCTCGAAAGAGAAGCCGTTTTTCTTGTGGCTGACCTACAATGCGCCGCACACGCCTTGGACGGCAGTGGAACCGTACAAGTCGCAGTATGAGGGCAAGGCGCTGCCACCGCCCGCCCATCCCGAGGGCGGCAAGCCATTCGATTGGGCGACGTACTATGCCGTCATTTCACATCTGGACGCAGGCGTGGGCAAGGTAATTAGTGCGATCGAAAAGAGTGGGCAATGGGACAACACGCTCATCTTTTTCATCGGTGACAACGGATTCTTGTGCGGCACTAAGGGACTCAACGGGAAAGTGCATCCGTGGGAAGAAAGCGTGCGGGTGCCGTACATCGTGAGCGGTGGTCTGGTGAAGGCGCGAGGGAAGCAGGGCGCGCCGGTATGCTCGATCGACGCGCCAGCGACCTGGCTGGATTACGCGGGCGTGAAACCCGCCTACAAACTTTCAGGCGTCACCCTGCGCGAGGAGCTGACTATGGGGCGGTCCAAGCATGAGCATGGATTTGCCGCATGGAACGATGGGCGGCCCGAGGGGCTTGCGGTCCGCGTGGCGGTGGAGCCCTACCGTGTCGCGCGGACGCGCTTCTACAAGTACATCTTGTGGGAGTCGAAGAAGGAGGCGCTGTACGAGCCGGACAAGGACCACGGGGAGACGAAGAATCTGGCGATTCATCCTTCGAAGTTGCACAAGCAGGTGATCGCGGAGATGCGCGGCGGGCTGGAAGAGCGGATGGTGGATACAGACGATCCGGCGAGGGCGTGGATGCACTGACTACAGCGTCTTCAGAAAAGCAATCAGCGCATCCCGCTCCGACGCCGGCAGACGCAGCCCAAACTCATGTCCTGGAACCGCGCGATGGTTATCCGCACCTTTGAAGCCGCTCGGCACAAACTCCGGCTTCAGCCGCTCGACGTTGAACAACTCCTCTAACGTCGTGACCGCGCCGTCGTGCAAATATCGGCCGCGATACCAAACTCCGCGCAGCGAAGGGATCTTGTAGAATCCTGTTCCCTTGCGCGTCTTCATCGCCAGCGAAGGATCTGTTTGCACCGACACTGCGAGTATGTCGTACTCGCGCGCCAGTTCCTTCGACGGTTTGAATCCCGCCGCCAGCGTCAACTTGCCGCTGGTGTAATAGGGCGGCGCGTGGCATCTGCCGCAACCTTCCCGATCGAACACGTTCTTGCCAGCCGACGATTTTTCATCTGATGGGTTCGGATTTTGTGGTGGCTGAAGCGATTCGATGTAGAGCGCCATGGCATACAGCGCGTCGTCGGGAAGGTGGTAGGGAATCTTGCGCTGTTCGTCCGTAAGCATGCGATACGGACCGTAGTCCGTAATGTCGCAGTAGGTGACCAGTGCGGCGTAGCGCATGATGTCGCCGGGCCCGCGCAGCTTGTGCGTAGCCGTGTGATCGATATATTTCTGTCCCTTCAGCGAGATCAGGTCCGGGATCTTCGTGGCATAAAAAAGACTACCGTTCCATCGCGGCGAGAGATTCGGTTTCAGGCTCAGACCGAACAAGCGGCCCAGATCACGCGGAGGCATGGTCTTGATCTGCTCGTGAATGTCGTTCTCTAACCAAGGCACGGCGAAGGACCGCCAGGCTCCTAAGTTTTCCGTGTCGCCAGGAAGGGCAACGGTCGACATGCCGGGGACGTTGGAAATTACTCCTACGGAATTGTCCGCGGTCATGTCGAGCATGCCCGGGCCATCGATATACGAGCCGTCCGGCATCCGCCTCCGGTGACACAACGCGCAATTTTCGACGGTGATCGCCAGGCCACGATCGGTGACAATCCAACGCGGTCCCGGAATGATCCCATCGCGATCTGGCTTGAGATTAGCGATGCGTTTCGAGTCTGCCTTGTGAAACTCGTCGATGATCGCTGGTTCATAGCGGCGGAACGAACCGATGTCGGACTCCGCGAAAACAATTTTGCCGGCCGCGATCCAGTCTGCCTGGGACTTGACCTTCGATCGGTCGAAAAGAGGTTCAGGCTTAGCGGTGCGTAGACGATCCCAATAGCCGGCTGGTTCGCGCCCTGCCGAGTACACGGGGTAGGTGCGATAGTTGTCGACCGGGGACTGATAGTAGTCGGCGGCTGAGAAGTGGCCGGGCCGGACGCCCAAAGCCGCAATCGGCGTCGCCCAATCCTTGAGGCTAGCCTCATCCCAAGTCCGCGGGACCGACTGCGCACAGAGGAACGCCGGTGAAAGCACCAGCAGCAGTTTCACCATGGGCAGCAGTATATCCGTGCCAGCGCGGTGTTGCCGCTAGCTGTCCGGCGTGTACCAGTCCGGCGACGGTGTGGATGAGGTAGCGAGAGTGAGATAATTGAGCCGTGATTGAATTTCGCATCGAAAGCCTGAGGATCAGCGAGGAGGGTGTTGTCGCCCTACCCAGTTCGCTTGCCAGCGGGCTTTCCTTGGAGCCAGGCGACGAAGTCCTTGCATCGGTCGGCGATGGCAGAGTCATTCTTCATCGGATGAACCCGAAGCGGGAGAACCGGGGACAACCGAGGCCCATGGGGCACGGACGCGGAGACTTCGCGCTACCCGACGGCTGGGATGCTCCTTTGGATCGTTCCGAAGCGGACGACTTTCTGAATGGACGCTGAACACGCTGAAGCCCTTCACCCAGGCGAGGCCGGAGGCCCCACCATTTACCTCTTGGATACAGCGCCCCTGCTGTGGCTTGTCTTGCAGCCTGAGAAATTGTCCAGAGCGGCGCGCGAGCTGTGGCAAAAGCCTGAGACCTTCATCGCTGCGAGTGTGGTGAGCTACTGGGAGATCGTCATCAAAGCTGCGAAAGGGAAATTACCAATTCAGGATCCTCCCGCATGGTGGGAACAGCGCATCTTACCCTATCTCGACTTGGAAGTTCTGCCTATCCGAGAGTCGCATATTACCGAACTAACCCGGCTTCCCGATCTCCACGCTGACCCGTTCGATCGAATTCTCATCGCGCAAGCAAAAGTGGAGAATATGGTACTGGTTTCAAGCGACGAGCACATCGGGCGGTATCCTATCCAAGTTGTCTGGTGAGCATGATTCCGCCGCAGAACCTTCGCCATAAAGCAGCGCGACTTTCATGGCCGGCGGCGGCTACAGCTCCTTGGCCGCCTGACCTGGGGCGATGATGCCGGGAGAGAGTTCCATCAGGCGGATGTTGCGGAAGTGGATTTTCGCGCCTTCGGATTCCAGGCACAGATATCCCTTTTTCTGTGTCGACTTGGAAATGCCGTTGACGAACTTGCCATTGATGGAGAGCTTGATGGTGCCGTCGACAGCGACGACGTCGTAGACATTCCATTCGTTCTTCGGCTTGCAGCGGGATTCGAAGGAAAAGCTGCGGTCGTTGCGCGGATTGTCGGCGAGCGTCTTCACGCCGCCGACGCCGAAGAGCTCGCCGGTGACGTAGGCGTGTGGCGGCGTGATGCCGTCCTTGATGTGTGCCTCCGGCCAGCCGAGCTCCAGCATCTGAATTTCGACGCCATTGGGGAGGCGGTTCTTTTCGCCGGGCACCGCGTCGGACCAAGCGAATACGCCAGAGTTTCCGCCGGTCTCCGTGTGCATCCACTCAATGTGGAGCAGGAAGTTCTCGTACTGCTTGGCGCTACGCATCACGCCGATGGGTTGGCCCGAACAGGTGAGGATGCCATCTTTCACCGACCACGTGTCGGGATTGGTGTTGACGTTGACCCAGCCGGTGAGGTCGCGGCCATTGAACAGGTCGACCCATTCAGGCGTGGGCACGGCGCCGGCCGGAATGAAGAGTGCGGCCAGGCCAAGGGATGCGGCGCAAATCAGGATGGCTTTCATGAGGTGACTCCGCTGATATCGATCAGATACATTTGACGGCCGCCGTTGTGAGGCGAATCGATCACAACCTTTTTGCCGTCGGGTGAAAAACGGGGATGCGTGTCGCACCGCCACTCGCCGGTGTAGGCGGGAGGCGAATGGAACGCACCGAGTTCCGTACGCTTGCCGCTGGCCACGTTGAAGAGGTAGACGTTCTGGCGGCGGTCACGGTCCGGGTAAGTGTCGTTGAGAATCCACTTGTTGCCCGGCAGGTACGTGCAGTGGCCGTTGACGGTCATGACGCCTTCGCCGATGACCGCGACTTTGGGTGTGCGGTCTTTGAAGAGATAGAACTTGTCGCCGGAGGCTGGTGTCCAGGCCCATGCAAGGATGTTCTCGTCGTCGCGCCAGATGAAATGCGATGTTTTGCCGTAGGGGTCGAGCTCGTAGAGATCCTTGCCGGCCGACGATGCCGTGAACAGGCGCGTATTGAAGCCGGTCTGCCCGGGATTGCGCCAGCGGTGGAGAAAGATGAAACGGCCACCGCCGGGCGAATAGAGGAGGTGATTGAACCAGTGCTTGGCCCCAGCCTTGGGTGCGGCCTCGGCGAAAGAGTGAGGTATGGCCGCGACCTGCGCGAAAGAGAGAAGGAGCCGCGATTTTCCAGAGGCGAGATCGAGCGACCAGATGCCCGCGTCGTCTGGCGCGGCCACATCGGGGCGTGGATCGGGGATACCCGCGTATCCATAGCCGGGCCGGGTGACGTTGAGGCGGCGAAAGTCTGGATAAAGCGCGGTTCGGCCGTCGGGCGAGAGGGTGTAGATAGGAGCGGGGATTGTACGGCGCTTGTTTGTGCGCGTATTGACAATGTGGCTGACGAAGCGGCCTTCGACGCGGTCGTTCCAGATGACGTCCTCACGCGAATCGGGAATCCACTGCAACATGCAGCCTTGTTGCCAGTTCCAGGCGCGTGTGGAGCCCAGCTCGCGGTAGGAGTCGCCGGAGGCAGTGTCAATAACGCCGACGCGAATTTCGTCATCGGCCGTGGGTGAGCGTCCCTCGAAAGGGACCTGGTTGGTGAGGACGTAGCGCGAGGAGGGGTCGAACTGGAGTTTGTCGTAGTAGCCGAACCAGTGGAAACGCGGGCCGCGCGTGATCTGACGGACGGGGAAGCCGGCCTGTTGCGCGGCGAGCAGGAACGGGCTGGCGAGAAGTGCGCGGCGGGAGACCATCCGCCTACTTTATCCGTTGCGGCGGCGCCATGCCAGCAGGGAGAACAGCCCGGCGGCGGCGAGCAATGCGGTGGACGGTTCCGGTACGGCCGATGGCTCCACTGTGAGCACGAGTTGCCGCAGATTGTCGCCGCTTAGGTTGCGAAAGACAATTTCCTGGTCGTTTATGCCTGACCCTTTCGCCAGCGTCGACACCGCTCCGCCAAATGCAATTTGACCCGAAGCGGTGTTGAGAAACTGCAGCGCCGCCGCATTGAGCGAAATCACGATCAGAGAGCCCTCATCTATGGGCCCGATCGTGACCGAGCCGAAGAGCGTACCAGTGCCGAGATCGACGAAAGGTGCGGGATTGGAGACGGGGTCCGTTATCACGGAGATTGGGCTGGTGACGTCGTAGATCTCGTAAGTCTCGCTCGATTGGGGCGAAGTGAATCCATCGGGACCCAGACTCAAGCGTAGTTCCGCCGCGGTGATCGTCCCGGAGATGGCGGGCAGGTCGAAGACCAGCGCGCTGCGGCTTTCGGCGATCGGATCACAGGGGCACCAGCCCGCGGCGATCGTTCCGGTGAAGGGTGAGCCATCGTCGAGCCGGAACCCGGTGTAGGTGGCATCGAGGGATATTTGCGCGGCCGTGAGAGTGGCTCCGGCGAAAGCCATCAACAGAATCAATCGGGGGTGCATCAACCTGGACGAGCGCAGTGTCGCGGTGAAATCGATCACCGCACTGCAAAAAAGGTTTTGGCCTGTCGAGGGTAATCTGAGCCAATCGGATCAGAAATCCGATTATTCGCCGGCCGCTTTGACCATGAGGATTACTAGTACCAGACCGGACGCCATGAGTGCAGGCGAGGGCATCTCCGCTCCGGTGGGGGTTGCGGCGCTTAGGGCATCGCTGAGAAACGTTTCTGGCGAAGCGTAGTTGACGAAGTGGCTGGGGCCGATGGAAGGGGCGGCCGAGGCCATGGAGGCTGCCGCCAGGACAACCAAGCTGAAGTTGCGAATCCGTTTCATGACTGAGAGAGCGACGATTGGGAAAAAAGAGGATCACCTGCGGCCCGGAATTCTGCGATAGGATGCCGGGCATGTTCAAAGCCGCCACCTTCTTGATGCTCTCCGCCGCCGCCCTCGCTCAGGAAGGCGTGCCGCCGCACGTGTGGGGAAAACTCGCGACGCAAGACAAGGCGCTATTCGGGAAGCTGGCGAAGCTCGAACTGGAAGCTCTGTGGAGCGTGGTGGCCGAGGCGGGCTACACCAACTGTTTCATCAATGAGCTGACCCCGATCCACACGAACCGCCGGCTCATCGGCCGGGCGCGCACGATACGCTATCTGCCCAATCGCCCCGACCTGCGTGAGCGGCTTTACAAAGCCGGGCCGCAGTTGAATTATGTTTCGAGCGACAACGCCGAGCCCGGCGACGTGCTGGTGTTCGATGCCGGCGGCGATGTGCGGAGCGCCGTGACCGGAGCGATGACGACGCGCCGGTTGGTGGCGCGCGGCGGCGCGGGGATGATCGCCGACGGAGCGTTCCGCGATGTCGGCCAGATGCGCGAGTTGCCGATTCAGGTGTACATGAAGCGCGGCCAGGCGTCGAGTGTGAGTCCCCATTTGATGAGCGTGGATTACCAGGTTCCGGTGCGAATTGGCAACGTTACCATTGCACCGGGAGACATCCTGTTGGGCGAGGAGCACGGCGTGCTGGTGATCCCGGCTGCGGTGCTGGACAAGGCGATCGCGAAGGCCAGCGAAACCGTTGAGCGCGAAGAGTTTCAGCAAAAACTCCTGGAGCAGGGCGAGCCAATCGGCGGAGTGTATCCGCGTCTCAATGAGACGAACCAAAAGCGGTTTGAGGCGCAGCGGAAGGGTGCGCCACCCAAGCGGTAGCCGGAAGGCGTAGGATGGAGTCATATGCGGATTGCCGACGAGGGCCTACTTGAGAACGCGGATCAATGGGACGATAGCGTCCGGGCGCGCTACAACCCCGACAAAAAGAAAGACGAGTTCCGTGACTATTCCGATGGCGTGCCATCCCGGGTGCGCGAGTTTTATCGCGTCAACCACGCCCGGCAGACGCGCGACTTCGCCCGTGCCAAGCGCGCGGAATTCTGCGGCCTGAACCGTACCCAAATGGGTGTTTGGGAGGCGCTGGAGTATCTGAATACTCTGGTCGACGATTCCGACCCCGACACCGATCTTTCGCAAATTCAACACAACTTGCAAACTGCCGAAGCGATCCGTCGCGATGGGCATCCACGTTGGATGCAATTGACCGGTCTGATTCATGACCTGGGCAAGGTGCTGTGGTTGTGGGGCGAGCCGCAATGGGCCGTCGTGGGCGACACGTTCCCGGTGGGCTGCGCCTGGAGCGACAAGATTGTTTTCCACGAGTTTTTCCGCGACAACCCGGACGCGGCGAAACCGGAGCTGCAAACGCGCCTCGGCGTGTATGAAGAGGGCTGCGGACTACGCAATGTCGACCTGAGCTGGGGCCACGACGAGTTTCTTTACCACGTGACCAAGGACTATCTACCTGAGCCCGCGCAGTACATGATCCGCTACCACAGCTGTTATCCGATCCACCGTGAGCGCGCCTACGAATATCTGCTCGATGCGCACGACCGCGAAATGTTGGAATGGGTGCGGACGTTCAATCCATACGACCTGTACTCAAAGAGTGACGCGCCGCCAGATCCGGTGGCTTTGCGGCCTTACTACGAGGAACTGATCGCCGAGTTTTTTCCGGCGAAGCTGCGATTCTAAGTCGTGGGCGGGAGCAGCCTACGGCAGGGTGAGGTCGATCTTTTCCAGCAGACCGAAGAGTTCCGTGCTGAGCAGGGGAGTGGTGGGATAGAGGGTGCCGTGCGACGGAAGCATCTGCTTATACGACGAGTAGAAGTCCTTCGCGATGTTTAGTGGCAAAAAAGTGTGCCGCGATTTTGCGGCGGAAAGAGTTTGGAGTTCGCCCGGCTATAAGCCGGTTCCTGTCCGGGCCTGGCCGAAACCAGACCCGGGGCAGCCATTCCTCTCGGCCCGCCATTACTGACGGGCTCTAGCAACCTACCCGGGAGTTGTAGCGGCGCGGGCCGCGCCATCCTCCCCTATTTGGTCTTGCTCCACGTGGGGTTTTCCCTGCCGGCACACGTTACCGCGGCCGCGGTGCGCTCTTACCGCACCTTTCACCCTTACCCCGCTGGCTTGCGCCAACGGGGCGGTACATTTTCTGTGGCACTATCCGTGAAACGCAGTTATAACCGCGCCCCCCCGGCCGTTAGCCGGCACGCTGCCCTTTGGAGACCGGACTTTCCTCGGCGACCTTGGCGCTTGCCTTGCGGCTAGCGATTTGGACGACGCGGCTGCCCGCCGGACGAAATCCAACCTCATTGTCGCATGGGGAAGAAATGTAACGCCCGGGAAGGCCGGAGGAACCACGTTTCCCTCCCACCTGGAACGTCGCAAAGGTGGGTGGAGCCAGTCGAGAGCCGGTTAGACAGCCGGCGGGCGGAGCAGACAGCATGCCCAGCACCTTTCCCCAAGCGAACACAAACGGCTTGGCTGCGAACTTGCAACAAACGTGTGGTTATTGCACCAAGCCCCGGCGACACAAAACTGAGGGATCAGGAGCCGATGCAATTTCGACCGATAGAAACGGCAGCCGCGCATAGGGGGTGGGGCAAAATCCCGCTATTGAAACGGTGTAAGTTGTAGTAAACTCATCAAATCGGAGGGAGAGTTGAACCGCGAAACTCTCAATTTCGGTACCAGCGTTTACATGGAACCAGGAGGAATCACGTGACACAGAGGAAACTGGCAGCGTTGCTCATTGCATTGCTACTGGCCTGTGGCGCCCTATTTGCGCAAGGCGAGGGGCCGCAGGTGAATGCCAGCAAGGACGATTGGGAGGAGATCAATTTCGAGACCAACTCGGCAAAGATCTCGGATGGATTCCCGACACTGCTGCGCATGGCGGAGCTGCTAAAGAACAATCCCGGCTGGAAGTTGAAGGTGGAGGGACACGCCGATTCCGTTGGATCGCACCCATTCAACGACAAGCTGGCGATGAACCGCGCAAAAGCGGTGAAAGCTTTTTTGGAAAAGTACGGGGCGAACCCGAACCAGACCACCGCGTCGGGGCAAGGCAAGCGGGCCCCGAAAGTGAACAACGACACCAAAGAGGGCCGGTTTGTGAACCGGCGCGTGCAGATGACCTTGACCGACGACAAGGGCAACGTCATCAAGGCCAACGCGGGTGCTGGCGACACCGTCTCGGCATTTGAGAAGCACGCCAAGCAGACTGAGGAGTGCTGCAATCTTATCCTCAAGCGCCTCGACAAGCTGGAAGAGATTCTGGCTGAGCTGCGCCAGCTGAAGGACGACCATCGCAAGATTCTCGATGAACTGGCCGCGTTAAAGCGTGCGGGAACCGGCCCCGCGCCAGCCCCAGCCCCTGCGCCCGCTCCCGGACCGAGCTCGGCTCAGCTGAGTCAGTTAGCCG
>DASRHX010000156.1:0-5629 GCA_035650295.1 Bryobacteraceae bacterium
CCTCGCCTTCAACTCCGACGTGTTCTCCAACGACCCCTCGGTCCAATTCGCCACTGGCGGGCGCACCGTCACGTTTACCATTCCCGCCGGACAAACCGCTGCCGTCTTCCCGAACGGCGCCAGCACCATCCGCGTCCAGACCGGCAGCGTAGCGGGAACGATCACGCTCACGCCTTCCGTCTCCACCGAAAGCGGCTTCAATCTGACGCCCACTACGCCGCCAACTCTCAACCTCACCATCGCCTCCGGCGCGCCTCGCATCCTCAGCGCGATCGTCGCTTCCAAGGCAGCATCTGCGATTACGCTCCAGGTCAGCGGCTACTCGACCGCGCGCTCGGTCACGCAGATCGACCTCACCATCACCGGCGCGCCGGGAGAGAATGTCGGCACGCAGCGCGTTACCATCCCCGTCGAATCGGCCTTCCTCGGCTGGTACCAGGGCACGGCTTCGGGCCAATTCGGCAGCCTGTTTACGGTCACTATTCCGCTCAGCCTCTCCGGTGACGTACTGACCACCGGCTTCTCGCTCTCGGACACGATCCAATCGATCGGCGTTACGGTTGCCAACCGCATCGGCACATCGGCGGCTACCACCGTGGCCCTCAAATAACCTATGCGCCGCGTCGTCCTGGTCACGGCCCTGGCGCTGTCCCTGCTTCTGGGACAAACGCCGGACCTGACCAGCGACGAGGCTCTCTGGAAGGACTTCGCGGCTTGGGTGGAGGCGCTAAAGCCGCTCCCGCCCGGACACAAATCGACCCTCGCTCAGTCCTACGGCCTCACCCTTCGTGCCCGCGGTATCTCCGAGGCCGAGGGAACGAAATTACTCGACCGTGTCAACCGCCTTCGCCGCGCCTCCTCCGCCCGCGAAGCCGTCTACTGGAACGCGGCCTTTAAACTCGGCGGCGGCCCTGACGATCCCTCGCGTCTCCTGCAGGAAATGGTCCGTGGCCGCAAACCGGGCCGCGCCCTCGACGCCGCCATGGGACGCGGCCGCAACGCCATCTACCTTGCCTCCATCGGTTGGGACGTCACCGGCTACGACATGGCCAAGGACGCTCTCGCCGTCGCCCAGGAATACGCCGCCAAGGCAGGCGTAAAAATCAACACCGTCGAAGCGCGTCATGAAACCTTCGCCTTCGGCGAAAACCAGTGGGATCTCATCGTCTGCCTCTACAACTACATGGACGCCGACGACCCCAAGCTCCCTCCTCTCTTCGCCAAAGCCCTCCGCCCCGGAGGCTTGGTTGTCTTTCAATCCGCCTGGGACCGCAACGCCACTCTCGCCCAACTCGTGTCCAATTGGAAAGCCTTCAAGATCGTCCGCTACGAAGACCTCGACGCCGGCGCCGTCACCGACGAATGGCGGCCCTCACTCACCTACCCGACGGTGAAGCTGGTGTTGGAGAAGCCGGTTCGGCCTGTGAAACAATAACGGCTATGAAGCGATCCTTCGCCGCAACCGTTTGGCAGGAAGGCAACTGGTACGTCTCTCAATGCCTCGAAGTCGATGTCGCAAGCCAGGGCGAGTCGGAAGAGGAAGCCCTGGCCAACCTCCGCGAGGCCCTCGAATTGCACTTCGAGCCACCCGTGGCGACGCGTCCACCCAAAGTCCGTATGATCGAGGTCGAGGTTGGGGCGGCTTAGGCCTCTAGCTTTCCGTGAGGTCAAACGGCGTCTTGAGACGGTTGGCTTTGTCGAATCAAGTCAGAGGGGCAGTCACGTCAAATTTGTACGCCGCGTAAACGATGTTGTCGACACCGCCATCGTCCCCAAAAAGAGCGAAATCCCAGTCGGCACGCTTCGCAGCATTCTCCACCAGGCCCATCTAGACCCCGCCGAATGGGACAACCTCGGATAGTGCCTTTTCGATCTCAGTCGAACTCTTGATTCTCCAAGAACTGAACAGAGCGATAGACCAAATGCACAAGCGCTCCTAGCTCTTCGAACTCGCATGCGTTGGTAATGTATTTCCCAACAAAGAGACCCTCCGAAACCGAACTTCGAACGGTCCCCTCAACACGAAACACGCATGGAAAGGCCTCGACAACGATGTGCACTTACTCATCCTCGAATGAGCGGACACTTTTCATGCCGGACGCCCGGAAGGCGGGCCACTCGGACTTCTTGCTGGGACCTCAGCCGACCCCGCCCTCCTTACGTTTCTTCGAGAGCGCTCGCGTTAGCTCCACTTCCGGCGATGCCTTCCGCACGATTCGCTTGACTTTGCCGAGAGCGGTGGCTTACCTTGGCAATTCAGCCAAATCGGGCGCAGCGTATGGCCCACGGGACCACGGGTGACACAGGGTAGCGACAGCATTCATACCGATATCCGGCTAGATTCCAAGCTGGAAAGTGTTGACCGGGGAGAAGAACTCGTCCTGGAGGCCGCCCGCGGCATTGGATTCGACGAAGACGAGCTTCATCGTATCGGCATCGCCGTACGCGAATCGCTTGTCAACGCCGTCACGCACGGCAACCGCTTTCACGGCCGGAAAAAGGTCCATCTGCGGGTCCTGATTTCACCCGAGCAGATGACAGTGGAGATTAGCGACGAAGGAACCGGGTTTACACAGGCAGCCGTACCCGATCCGTTGTCGTCAGAGAACCTGTTGAAGCACTCCGGCCGCGGGTTGTTGATGATGCAGGCGTTCATGGACGAATTTTCGGTGCTGCCCAGGGACGCCGAGGGAACGCTGATCCGGATGGTGAAGAAACGGCATCCAGGTTGATTTGCCGGCACAGGGCCAATACTTCGCAATATATCGACTTCGAGGAGGTTTTTCACAGTGAGCATGACATTGACCACAAGACAGGTCGGCGACGTGACCGTAATCGACGCCAATGGCCGCATTACGCTGGGCGAAGGTTCGACGGCCTTTCGCGAAAAGATTCGCGAGTTGTCGGCCAGCGGCAACAAGAAGGTGCTGCTGAACCTGGCCGAGGTGAACTACATCGACAGCTCGGGCATCGGGGAACTGGTTTCCGGCTTCACCACCGTAACCAACCAGGGCGGCTCCTTCAAGCTGTTGAACCTCACCAAACGGGTCGTCGACTTGTTGCAGATCACGAAGCTCTATACGGTTTTCGAGGTGTTCGACGACGAGGCAGCGGCAATCCGTAGTTTTAACTAAGTGAAATTCCGGTCGCTTTAGATGGGTAAACAGGAGGGAAGTTTATTCATCTCTGGTAGATCATTCGAGAGAGAGCCCCTGCGAGCGGCACTGTTTCATTGGCTGGATTGGCACGTGCCGCCCAGGGAACATCCTCATGCCGAAAGCAACAGTGTTATTAGCCGACGAGGCATCCCTCCTTCGTGAAGGTCTTGCCGCACTGTGTGAGCGCAGCGGATCCTACGAAGTGATTGCTCAGTGCCAGGAGGGTGAGGAAGCGCTGCGGCTGATCGAGAAGCTTCGGCCCGACATCGCCGTCCTCGACCTCAATCTCAGCGGCCTCTATGCGATCGAACTGGTGAGCAAATGCCGCCAGAAAGAGATCCCTACCCGGCTCATTCTACTGGCCCACCGCCAGGATAGGAAGACCGTCGTGGAAGGGCTCCGGTGTGGCGCCAACGCGTTCGTTCTCAAGTCCGGTCCGGCCGCCCATTTTCTGGAGGCCCTCGACCAGGTGATGAAGGGCGGAATCTATATTTCGCCTCATGTTCAGTTGGAGCAGGTATTCTCACCTCGGATCCCCGCTGGCGCCGACGACCCCGTGGGCATGCTCAGCGCACGTGAGTACCAGGTCTTTTCCATGTTGATCGAAGGCGTGCGCGCCAAAGAGATCGCTGCTCGCCTCGACCTCAGTCCAAAGACCGTCGATACCTATCGCGCCAGCTTGATGCGCAAACTGGACATTCACGATGTGGCTGGACTGGTCAAATTCGCCATCGGCCGCAACCTCACCACTGCTCACGTCAAGGCATAAACGCAAAAGCGGCGGCCCTAAGACCGCCGCGTGAATTCAGTTGTCTGGTGCTTACTGTTACTGTGGGCGGCTGTCCAACGCGTCAAGCATCTGGTCTGCTTGGTCCGCCGCGAGTAGCCCCTCTTTCTGGGCCAGGCGAATCACCAGCCGCTTGATGTCGATCAGATCCTTTTCCGCAAAGTTGGCTAGCCTGCGCTCCAGCCGGCGCGTCGCCGCCAATGCCGATTCGGTCAGCTGTCCGCGAATGTGCCCGCCGGGATTCGTCTGCGAATGCACATTGGTGTAGAAGGCTCCCGGATTGTCCACGATCTCATTGAGAATCGCCAGCGTGGCACTGTCGGTCACCTCAAACTGCGTCGAGATCGTCGCCATCTGGTTCGCCGTGGTGGTGGTCGTGCCAAGTTTAAAATCGACCACAACCGGACCATTCGTGCCGCGCGCGCCGCGGTGAATGTGTGCGGCCGTGAAGGTCTCACCTTGTGTCGTCGTGGCCGTAATGTTCACCAGCACGGTCGCTTTGGTGGGCGAGATCACCGCACCCGCCGTCCCCCCCCGGTCGAATCGGATTTCAATCGCCGCGTGCCCCGAGGCGTCGCGCCCCACTATCGGCGGGTTCTCGTTCAACGTGGAAAGATCAGCTTCGAGTGTCACCGTGCGGACTGGGTCGCCTGGATTTCCGTACAAGCCCCCAAAAAAGTCGGTGCTCGTCGTTGTTTGCGCCATCAGGCCACCCACAAACAGAGTGGAGGCCGCAAGCCCCGCGCAAATTACTGATTTCATTTAGCTTACTGCTCCTATCGAATTCGACGCCTCGACTGCCCTCCGAGAGTGGCGCGCCCGCTGCGTTCCGTGAGGAAGACATCCAATCCCGAAAATCTGTTTCAGGTGAATTCCTCGGGTTTACACATCCGCTTTGGGAGGGGTCGCGCCAGGCGTTATGATAGACTCGCAAGAGTAGGAATCTACGCTCCCCAGCGCTTCGTGCGCCTTGATGGCCCGCAAGGCACGCAAAGAGCTACTGAAACCGCGCATCGCATCTTGGAGAGGTACCCTTGGACAAAGTCACGCGCCACGATTTGAAGTCGGATCGCTTCGTCGAAGAAGTCGGCCACACTGTTGAGTACGTCAGTTCCCACAAAGACCGCGTTGCCAAATACGGCGGCATCGTTCTCGCCGCGATCCTACTCATCGCCGGCGGCTGGTATTGGCGCGGCAAGCAGGCCGAAACGCGAGCCCTCGATCTGGGCGCGGCGATGAAAATTCGCGATGCCACCATCGCCCCCATGGCCAATCCCGGCGATACCCGTCTCGCTTTTCCCACCATGCAGGAAAAGAACAACGCTCTCCGTAAAGCCCTTGTCGACGTGGCCGCTCGCCATTCCGGTTCAAACGAAGCGGCTGTGGCGCATTACCTGCTTGGGGTTCTCGATTCGGACGAAAACAAGATGGCCGACGCCGAGAAGAATTTTCAGAAGGCCGCCGATTCGGGCGACTCCGAATACGCCTCGCTGGCCAAATGGTCGTTGCAGCAGATCTATACGTTCAGCGGTCGCGAAAAACAGGCCGAGGACATTCTCCGTGGCTTCGTCAGCAAGCCCACCACGATGGTTTCGAGCGAGCAGGCTACCATTACCCTTGCCCAACTGATCTCGAAGAAGAATCCACAGGAAGCGATGAAGATGCTGGAACCTTTGTCCAAAGG
>DASRHX010000157.1:0-2117 GCA_035650295.1 Bryobacteraceae bacterium
GCAGTCTGTAACCGAAGGGGCGGTGCTGGCTGGAGCCGGTGGCATTCTGGGTCTGTGGCTAGCCAACGTTGGCGTGCGGGCGCTGATCCGTGCTTACCCGACCAGCATCCCACGGACGAGCGAGCTCACGATCGATTTACCCGTTTTGCTGGTTGCGCTCGCCCTCTCGACTGGGACGGCCCTGCTTTTCGGGTTCGTGTCGCTCGGGCGCCAGCGAAAGAGTAGCTTGGTGACTGCACTCAAAGAGGGCGCAAGGGGTGCCAGCGGCTCCTGGCGTCATTATGCCCGTCGTGGACTCGTGATAGCCCAAGTCGCTTTCGCGGTGATGCTGGTTATCGGAGCGGGTTTGCTCGTTCAGACAGTGTACAACCTCACGAGGATCGATGCAGGATTTGACCGGTCGCGGCTGGTGACGTTCTCGATGACACTGCCAATGGCGAATTCAGAGCCCGACACACGCGCGCAGGCATATCAACGCGTCCTCGACAGGCTTCGCTCCGTCCCGGGCGTGCTGGGAACGGTTGCCATGTCGGGTCTGCCGCCGAATCGAACTCCAGATGCGATCGCCACTCCTATCGAGAACTACACCTCCGACGACGGAAGGCCAGTTGCAATCATCGACTACTACCAATTCGTCATGGGCGACTATTTCGGGACGATGGGCATCCCGATCGTCGCCGGCCGCGGCTTCGAGCGCACCGACAACGCGTCACAAGGCAAGGTGGCCATCGTCAATGAGACTTTGGCGAAAAGGATCTGGAAGGGGCAGAACCCGATTGGCCAGCGTCTGCGCCCGCCGGGTTGGTCGTTTGGCGCCAACGATGATGTCTGGCATACGGTGATCGGCGTGGCCAAGGACGTCAGGCAGCGTGGGGTGGAGCGCCCGGCAGGAACTGAACTTTACGTATCCCTTGATCAGCATGGTGTCTCTCCGCCAAGCATGAATGTGGTGATGCGGACGACTGTGCCACCGGCCGCACTGTCAGGAACGATCGAGCGGGTGGTGTCGGAAGTGGACGCCGCGGTTCCCGTGGTGCGGCTTCGCGACATGGATTCGGTGTTCGCCGAATCGATACGCCGGCCGAAACTCCTGGCGCAGCTGTTGGGCGCATTTGCCGGACTGGCGCTCTTACTGGCAGCCATCGGCACCTACGGCGTGCTCTCGTACATGGTTGCGGAGCGCCGGCGCGAGATCGGCATTCGCGTCGCCCTCGGTGCAGCTCGCTTCCAAGTGCTCGCGCAGATCATGAAGCAAGGGCTTCAGGTGACGGCGATCGGCGCCGCCATTGGTTTGGCCGGGGCGTTTGCCGTAAACCGGCTGATTGCATCGTTGCTGTTTGGCGTGCAGCCGACGGATACGGTGACGATCGTGCTTGTGATTGCGACGATTATGGCGGTGGCGGTGGTTTCCAGTTGGCTGCCGGCGTGGCGCGCATCGCGGGTGGACCCGAACATCGTGCTCAGAGATGAGTAGGAGTTGAGATCGGTAAATGCGAGCGTTGCCTTGCGGGTCAGATCCAAGATGACGGACGCTGACGATCAGATCATGCTACGAATGGGACATGAGTAACGCCGTTTCGGTGCGCAAAGTTCCTGCCATAAAGCTTGCGGCCGTGCGGCGTCAGGTGGCAATCGGCGATGTGGGAGCTGCGTGGAGACCGGCGCTCGATAAGGTGTGGGAGTTCCTCCGAACCCAGCCGGGACTACACACCGATGGGCACAACGTGTTTCTCTATCACCACCCCGCGCGCCGCGACCTGCCGATGGACGTGGACTTCGGCGTTGAGGTCGTGCGCGCATTTGAATCCGCAGGGGAAGTCCATGCGACTGAGACTCCGGTGGGCGAGGCGGCGGTAGCGGTACATGCGGGCGCCTATGACCGGATGAAGGAAACCCACGACGCGATTCACGCCTGGAGCGCCGCGAACAACCGGCCCTTCGCCGGAAAGTCATGGGAGATCTACGGCGACTGGGCAGAGGATCCGGCGAAGCTCGAAACCACAATTATGTATTTGCTGAAGTAGGTGAGGGGGAACGCGGCGCCGCATCTGGTGGAGCGGGACTTGCTGACGTCTTAGTGGGGTTGTGCCCGGGTGGAGCCAACTTCCGGTTAGCCG
>DASRHX010000158.1:0-2304 GCA_035650295.1 Bryobacteraceae bacterium
CGTACAGGCGAGAGATCTGGGCGACCGGGCTGCGGAATCCGTGGCGCTTCTCCTTTGATATGGCGACAGGCGATCTGTGGATTGCAGACGTTGGGCAAAATCGCGCCGAGGAGATCAACCTCCAACTAAAGTCGAGCGCGGGCGGCGAGAACTATGGCTGGAACGTGATGGAAGGCTTGGGCTGCCTGGTTGCCGGGTGCACTCCGGCCGGCGTCAGGCCCATCCTCGAATACACGCGGCAGAGCGGTGACGTCTCGATCACCGGCGGCTACGTGTACCGCGGCTCGATTTCGCCAACGCTGCGTGGGCTCTACATCTACGGCGATTTCGAGTCGGGCCGCATTTGGACGTTAGCGCAAGAGAACGGACAATGGACGAGCCGATTGTTGATCCGTCCGGCAAACTTCCTGATTTCGACGTTCGGCCAAGACCGGGCCGGTGAGGTATACGTCGCCAACTACGGAGCCGGGGCGATATACCGGATCGAAGTTACCGGACCACCGCGCTTGACCTCATCGAGCGTAGTGAACGGCGCGAGCTTCGTTGTGGGATTGACGCCAGGATCGGCAGCGACGGCATTTGCGAGCGGCGCGAAGACCAGCGCGGGCATAACGCAGGCGAGCTCGCTTCCACTGCCAACCACGATCGAGGATATTGCGGTGCTAGTGAACGATACGCCGGCGCCATTGTACGCGGTGGCGAATGTGGGTGGATTGGAGCAGGTCAATTTCCAAGCACCGTTTGAGCTGACGGGGCTTCAATCAGTGCGCGTAGCCGTGCGCAAAGGGAGCGTCACGGGCGCGGCCGTGGACGTACCTGTGTTCGATAGCCATCCCGCGGTGTTCACTAACGACGGAACCAAGGCCATCGTGGTTCATGCGGCCGATAACACGTTGGTGACCGCATCGAGCCCATTGCAACCGGGAGAGAATGTCTACCTGTATGCGACTGGATTGGGAGCAGTCGACAACACGCCTCCGACGGGCGCGGCCACGCCTAGCTCACCGCTCGCTCGCACGCGGACGCTGCCGACGGTCACCATTGGAGGACAGATGAGCATCGTGAGGTTCGCCGGGCTCGCGCCGGACCTGGCAGGGGTGTACCAAGTGAACCTGGCCGTACCGATCAACATTCCCAGCGGCGAGCAGGACCTGGTGCTCACGCTGGATGGGAAGCCGTCGCCCACCGTGCGCGTGCAGGCCCGTTAATCGGCTTTTGCTGTTGATAAACTATGCGGTCATGATGCACCGCCGTCATTTCCTCTCCACGCTGGCCGCGTCTCCGCTATTGGGGCAAAGCGGCAACCAGGCAAAGAAGAATGTACTGTTCATTGCCATCGACGATTTGAACGATTGGATCGGCTGTCTCGGCGGGCACCCCGATGCGAAGACGCCGAACCTCGACCGCCTGGCCGCGCGAGGCGTACTGTTCACGAATTCCCACTGCAATGCACCGCTGTGCAATCCGTCGCGCGCAAGTATCATGACGGGGCTGCGGCCGTCGACGACGGGCATTTACGACAATGGCCAGCCGATGCGGAAGTCTCCCGTGATTGCCAAGGCGACGACGGTGACACAGCATTTTCGCGCACACGGATACGACGTTATGGGCGGAGGCAAAATCTATCACACGGCATATCCAGACGCCGCAAGCTGGGATTCCTACTTCCCCAGCCAGGCGAAGAACAAGCCCGACGATGCGCGGCCCGAGAAGTTGCCGGCCAACGGGATCGCGAATACGGCGAACTTCGACTGGGGGCCGGTGAGTGTGAAGGACGAGGAGATGGGAGATGCGCAGGTGGTGGCTTGGGCGACGGGCGAATTGAAGAAATCCCGCACGAAGCCGTTCTTCCTTGCCTGTGGCATCTACCGTCCGCACCTGCCCTGGTACGTACCGCCCCGCTATTTCGATCAGTTCGTTAAGAGCGAGCTCAAGATGCCTCGCGTGAAGGACGACGATCTCGACGATGTACCGCCCATTGGAGTGAAATGGGCGAAACCGAACGGCGATCATGCGAGTGTCCTGAAGAGCGGGAAGTATCGCGATGCCGTGCAGGCGTACCTGGCCTGCATTCATTTCGCCGACGCGCAAGTGGGCAAGCTGCTGGATGCGCTGGATGCGAGTGCGCACGCGAAAAACACGATCGTTGTCTTGTGGAGCGATCACGGATGGCACCTCGGCGAGAAGCTGCACTGGCGGAAATTCTCCTTGTGGGAAGAAGCTACGCACAACGTGTTGATGATGTCCGCGCCGGGAGTGACGAAACCGGGCGGGCGTTGTACGCGGCCGGTCAGTTTGATCGAC
>DASRHX010000159.1:0-2950 GCA_035650295.1 Bryobacteraceae bacterium
TGATTCACAATGGAGTCGTGATCCACGACAAAACAAAAATGCCGATTGTAGTTGTCCGGAAGTGAGGTGACGATGTCACTGGGGGCTTTGTCGCGATGATTTTCCTGGCTAACGAATTTGACGTAGGCAAAGAATTCTTGGTTGCCATCCTTTTGTCCCGCTGAGACAAGGTCTTTTATCTTTAGCCAGAGGCTTTCGTCCGAAAAATCGGTGCGGATAACCCAAGGATCGAATTCTTTTGGATCGGTGTCTTTGGAGAGATTCATAGCCTTGTCCTGGGGACCGCAACTTGCCAGAAGAGCGAGCACCATTGCGGCAAGAAGCGGACGGAATGAATATGTGTGAATAGAACGATCCATCGAGCTGCCTAATTAGTACTAGACTGCGTCCCGATTTGGTGAGTCTGAAAATAGGCCGGGGCTGTCTAAACCCGACATCTAAACCAACCTGCTGGTTAAGTATTTTCCGCGCAGCATGATAGTTCTAGGCTCCCGCTGTCACAAACGGAAATACGCTGCGACGCGAGCGGCATAATTCCCGGAATTAGACTGGAGCCCGAAGAGTCTCTCGGGAGATCCAAGTTTCTGTAATACCGCCTAACCTCGGATTGAGGACTTTGCGAACGATGTAAATTCACTGCTACCTGTAGTCGACGATGCGTTGGTTATTCAGTCTGAACCGTTGGTAAACAAACCCCAATGGAACAGTGTCAATCTCCCGCGAGCCAACCCAAAACCTGGTAGTAGGTTCTAAGAACCATCAGATTTTGAGACGGCATGCGCGCCAGACCCGTGATGGTCTTTATCGTAAAGTGATGTCTTGGCCCGCTCGCGGCCAAGTGAAGGAGAAGGTCAGGGAGGTAGGATGGGAGCCGCATTAGAAACGACCCTACAAGACATCCGGTACGGTTGCCGGTCGCTGAAGAAGAGTCCCGGTTTCACTTTTTTCGCCATGCTGACGATCGCGCTGGCGCTCGGCGCCAACGCCGCTATCTTCACTCTTGTGGACGGCGTGCTGCTCAAGTCCAGCGGCTATTCCGACCCAGAGCGGATTGTACAGCTCTGGGAAAAGCCGCCGGGCGGTATCCGCAACGGAATTTCCGCGGCCAACTACCTCGATTGGGCGAAGCAGGCCCAGTCATTCGAGGCGATGGCCGCGGTAACAAGCGCCACTATGAGCTACACAGGCGGCGGTGAGCCGAAATCCATTCGGGTGGGAACCGTCTCGCCGCCGTACTTCGATGTTTTTGGCGTAAAGTCCGCACGTGGCCGGACCTTTGCCAGAGGCGAAGACCAACCCGGCAGCGAGAAGGTTGCCGTATTGACGAACCGTCTATGGGAAAGTCTGTTTGGCAGCGATCCAACGCTCATTGGACGGACAATCTTGCTGGACGGAGCGCCCTACACCGTGATCGGCGTAATGCCAGGCGCCAGCGAGCTGGATCGTCAGCCTTTGGATCTCTGGATTCCGCTAACCTTTGCAGCTCAACCGGCACGCAACTACCATTATTTGGCAGCCGTCGCCCGTCTGAAACCCGGCGTATCGCTTGAGCAGGGACAGGCGGAGATGAGTTCCATCGCCGCTGCTATTGCCAACCTTTATCCGGCCATCAAGAAGGATTGGGGAGCGACCGTTGACCGCTATGTCGATCGAATCGTAAGTCCTCAATTGCGTCTTTCGCTCACGGTGCTGATGTGGGCCGTGACAGCGGTACTCATGATCGGATGCGCCAACCTAGCGAATCTGTTAATGGCTCGCGCGACGCTCCGCTCACGTGAGATTGCGCTTCGCATGGCTGTCGGCGCGAGCCGCGGAAGAGTGATTCGCATGCTGTTGACGGAGAGCCTGGTTCTGTCCGTTGTCGGCGCGGCGGTGGGGATGGGCCTGGGCTATGGGCTGCTGCAGTGGATTCAGAGCCTGCTGCCGCCGTTCTATTTGCCGGCGGAAGCGAACGTGGCGATGGACCAGCGAGTGCTGGTGTTCCTGGCCACGGCCACGCTCTTGACGAGCATTGCCTTTGGACTCGCGCCCGCGATCCAGGCCTCACGCCGCGATTCCGCCGAAGCGTTGGCGGAGGGCGGCCGTGGAAACAGCGCCAGCCGGCAGAAGGTGTATGTCCGGCACGCATTTGTCGCTTTCCAGGTAGCGGCCGCATTCATTCTCCTGGTCGGAGCCGGATTGTTGATTCGAAGCTTTGTGCGTCTCACGAACGTTGATACAGGCTTTGAAACCGAAGGCGTGATCGCGGCGTACCTGCCGGTGCCGATGGAACGTAACCCTGAAATTCCAAGCTTCACCCAATACGTTTATCGCATCCTGGAAGCAGTGAATGCGACCCCCGGTGTGCGGGAAGCCGCGGTCGCGTCCGCAATTCCGCTGCGAGGCTGGGGAAACGGAATGCCGATGCGCATGGCGGATAAACCCGACGAGCAGGCAGGAACCGGATTCAAAGTGGTCACACCCGGCTATTTTAGTGCCCTCCGGCTGCGGCTGGTCGAAGGAAGGTTTCTGAACGAGCACGACACGGCCAGTTCGCCTCCCGTCATCGTTGTGAACGAGTCATTTGCCCGGCGCTACTCCTCCAACGGAAGCACGATCGGCAAACGCGCACTGATCGAGAGGATCCTTCCCGACCGGCGAGGTCGCGGCCCGCGAACCGCCTGGGAGATCGTCGGGGTAGTTGCGGACGAGAAAGGGTCTGGATTGGAAAATCCTACTGATGTCGGCGCCTACGCGAGCTTCGCACAGAACCCCATCGTCGGCTTGGGGATTGTCGTCAAAGGTGACGGCGAGGGCGCTGCCCTAATCAAGTCCGTGCAACAGGCGGTGTGGAGCGTAAACAAAGACCAGGTCCTCGACCGTCCGCAAACAGTGGAGCAGTTGAAGACAGCATCGATGTCGCCGAGAAGGCTGACCAGCTCGCTGTTGAGCGGTTTCGCTCTGTTAGCCA
>DASRHX010000160.1:0-7675 GCA_035650295.1 Bryobacteraceae bacterium
GGGCTGGAGCGCAATCGAAAGAAGTGGAACCGATTGGGCCAGCTCTGGTATGCATTGAGCGAGCGTTGGTCGACGTGGTTTCCGAACCGGGTAGTGAGCGACGCTCAACTCATCAAGGAGTACTACCGCAAGCGGTACGGCGCCGATTCCGACTTTATTCCTTACGGCGCCGAGCAGGATGCGACGGCCGCGCACGATATCGTCGATGGGCTTGGATTGCGGCGCGGGCGGTACTTTCTGTACGTGTCGCGGATGGAGCCGGAGAACAATGCGCTACTGGTGCGCGAGGCATTTGAGCGGGTCGAGGGCGATTACCAGTTGGCGCTGATCGGCGATGCGCCCTATGCGGCCGAATACATCGCGCGGGTGCGGGACACGCGGGACGAGCGCGTGATGATGCCAGGCGCGATCTATGGGGAAGGATATAGGCAGTTAGGGTCACACTGTTTCGCCTATATTCATGCGACCGAGGTCGGGGGCACCCATCCTGCGCTGATCGAGAACATGGGGCGCGGTGCACTGACTTTGTATCTGGACACGCCGGAGAATGCCGAGGTGGCGGGCGGAGCGGGGATTGCGTTCACGCACCAGAACTTGAGCGACAGGTTGCACCAAGTGTTGGCGATGCGGCCGAGCGAGCGAGAGGAGTGGCGGGAGCGGGCGAGGAGGCGCGTGGAAGAGCGTTACAGTTGGGAAGCGGTGACGGATTCGTATGAGGATCTGTTCCGGAGATTAACGCGATGAATTTGCCGCAACGCTCGTGGGTGGAGATTTCGCGCGGCGCGATCAAAGCCAACTACCGCGCCGTATGTGAACTTGCAGGACCAGGTGTCACGGTGGCCGCGGTGGTGAAGGCGGATGCCTACCGGCATGGAGCAGTGGAGATTGCACGGCTGTTGGAGGGCGAAGGCGCGACATGGCTGGCAGTCTCGAACGCCGAGGAGGGTTTGGAATTGCGCGAGGCGGGAGCGCAGTCGCGCATTCTGGTAATGGCCGACGGACCGCATGTGGGGGATTTGAATCTGACCCCAGTGATTCACTCCCTCGAAGCGCTGGCGGCAGTAAAAGCGGGCACCGCGTACCACTTGAAGCTTGACACGGGCATGGGACGTTTGGGCACACGGGAATCACCGGAGACGTTGATCGATGCAGTCCGAAATTGCCCGGGCGTGATCGAGGGTTTGATGACGCACTTCGCCTCCAGCGCCGATTACATCGGCACGCAGACCGAGGAGCAGGTGGCGGCTTTTGCTGCAATGGCGGAGGCCCTACGCGCGGCGGGCATCCACCCCAAGTACCTTCACTGCTGCTCGACAATTCCAGTCGCTTACGAAAGGCGAGCGGCCTGGTACAACATGGTGCGCCCAGGTATGGCGCTGTATGGATATGTCTCGCCGGCACGCGGAAACGCGCCGCCTTGCAAACTTCGGTTGACGCCCGCGCTCACCTGGAAAGCGACGGTGCTCGAGGTGAAGAACGTGCCCAAGGGCACGCACATCGGCTACGGGGCAGGGTTCATCGCGCCGGGGCCGATGCGGATTGGCATCTTGGCCGTGGGCTACGCCGACGGGTTGCCACACCGCTTGTCTGGGCGCGGCCGCGTGATGGCGGCGGGCGCGTGGGCACCGATATTGGGTGCGGTGTCGATGGACCTGACAACAATCGACTTGTCCGCATCGCCGGAGGTGAAACGGGGTGACGCGGTAACGATCCTGGGATGCGACGGCGAATTGGTTCAAGACGCACAGATGTTGGCGCGGGACGCAGGGACGATCAGCTATTCGGTGCTGTGTGGGATCCACGAGCGCGTCCGAAGAATTTACGTTTCGTAACCTGAGGAGTCATAGGAGTCGTCGTTCTCTACATGCGACGAAGGACATTTCTTCCGTTATTGGCGGCACCCGTGGTGATGGGCCAAGCACAGCAGGAACATTGGCCGCATTGGCGTGGACCGCGCAAAACCGGGGTTGCGACGACGGCCGCGCCGGTGAAGTGGTCGGCGACGGAGAATGTGGCGTGGAAAGTAGATATTCCGGGTCGAGGGTTTTCGACGCCAGTTACTTGGGGCGAAAAACTATTCCTGACGACAGCGATTCCGCAAGGCGCGCCGCCTCCACCGCCAGCCGAGAGTGGAAGCGGCCGGCCGGGACGCGGAGCGGGCGGCGGAGCAGGCCCGCTGGTAGACCACAAGTTTCAGGTGATGTGTTTGGATCGCCGGACAGGCAAGACGATCTGGGAGCAGACGGCGAAGACGGCGACACCGCACGAGGGATATCACCAGGCGTATGGGAGCTTCGCTTCGAATTCGCCGATCACAGATGGCAACCGGCTTTATGCGAGTTTTGGGTCACGCGGCATTTATTGTTACGACCTCAACGGGAAGTTGATCTGGCAGAAGGAGAATCCGGCGCTGCGAATGCGGCTGGGGTTCGGCGAGGGAGCGGCGCCGGCGTTGGATTCAGGCGTGCTGTTGATCAAGAACGACCAGGAGCAGGGTTCGTTCGTGGTGGCACTCGACGCAACTACGGGCGAGCAGTTGTGGAAGGCCGACCGCGAAGAAGTTTCCAGTTGGAGCGGGCCGTTGGTGATTACGCACGGCGGCGTGCGGCAGGCTATTGTGAGCGCGTCGCGGCGAACCATTTCCTATGATTTGAAAACAGGAAAGGTGTTGTGGGAGGTGGGCGGCCTAGGGTCGAACGTGATCCCACAGCCGCTGGTGATCGACGACATCGTACTTGTGATGAGCGGCCACCGCGAGCCGAACCTGATGGCGATCCGGTTGGGCAAGACCGGCGACCTGACAGGTACCGACGCGATTCTTTGGCAGAATCAGCGGGGGAATAGCTACACAGCAGCGCCGGTGCTGCATGAAGGGCTCTACTACTTCATTACCGATACGGGCATGGTGAGTTGTTTTGACGCGAAGACGGGTAAGCCGCACTACACGCAGCAAAGGCTGCCGAAAGCGGTGAGCTTCAAGGCGTCGCCGCTGCTGGCGGGCGACAAATTGTATCTGGCAAGCGAAGAAGAAGACGTATTCGTGCTGAAGGCCGGGCCGAGCTTTGAAGTGGTGCAGACGAACACGATGGCGGGGCAGAGTTTCATCGCGTCGCCGATCGTGGTGGGGGGAGCTCTCTATCTACGGTCGCGGACGACTCTATTTTGCGTGAGGGCGTAAAAGGAAAGCCCCGCCTCCCGTCGGAAGCGGGGCTTTTGTGTTAGCAGCTAGAAGTTCAGCTTGAGGCCGAACTGGAGTTGCCGCATGTTGTTGCGGGTGCCCGTAATTTGGCCGAAGCCGCCCGAACTGACGTTCGTGTTCGGGTTGCCCCAGTTGGGGTGATTCGGGAAGTTGAAGGCCTCGAAACGGAACTGCAGGTAGCGCTGTTCGGCGCCGAGGTTAAAATCCTTCAACAGCGAGAAGTCCCAGCCGATGACACCGGGAGTGTCCATGGTGTTGCGGCCTACATTCCCGAACTGGCCAATGTTGTTCACGACGAACGCGGCGGTGTTAAAGAACCGCTGAGGGTCCTGTTGGCCACGAGACAGTTCGGGCTTCTGGCCGGTTGCATTGGGCCGATCGAACAAACCACCGGTACCGGACGTATCCAGACCGTTGGTGATTGTCATGGCATAGCCTGTTTGCAGGGTCAAGATCGAGGTCGTCTTCCAGCCTCCCGCGACAGCATTGGCGACGGGATTCTCGATATTGAATTGGCGGCCCTTGCCGAAGGGCAGGTCCCAGATCACCGAGGTCACGACCCGGTGACGGACGTCGTGAGTGGAACGGCCGTAGTCGCAAGCGCGGCAATAGCTGTTCTGCGGGAAGAGCGTGTCCCCGCCCAGGGTGCGGATCGAGGTCGAGGTGTCGAGCGACTTCGCCCAAGTGTAGCTTACCAACGCCGTCAGGCCCGCGGAGTAGCGCTTGGTGAGCTTGGCGCCGAGGGAATTGTAGTTACCGGTGCCGCCGTTGTCGACGAGTTGGATGCGGCCAAACTCGGGGAACGGGCGGCGCTGCGAAAGCGACCTGCCACGGAGGGGGTCGGCCAGGCAGCGGGCATAGTTTGGATCACTCGCGGCCGGGAGCGCGCCGCAAGCCGGAAGAGATTCGTTGATGGCCCGAAGCATTTCCAAATGGCGGCTCACGCTGCCGAGATAGCCCACTTCGAGCACGGAACCACCGCCCAATTCGCGCTGGACATTGAGCATGTACTGGATGGCGTAGGGCGTCCGCCGGTCGTAGGGATTGGCGAAGCTGTAGGGCTGGTTCGGAAGCGAAGCGGTTTGACCGCTGCCGCCGCCCAGCGAGTTCCGCCAAACAAGGTCCGGGATGGTGCCGTTGGAGTTATTGCGGCCGCGGCCGGCGAGATTGCGGGCCATGTCGAAGCGGGGATTGCCGCTGTCCTGCGAATAAAAGTAGCCGCCACCAGTGCGGATGACCCACTTCGCGGAGGGCGAGTAGGAGATGCCGAAGCGCGGGGCGAAATCGTTCTTGTCGACGCCGACGAGGCGATTACCGAGCGATCCATCGCATTTGACATTCAGGGTGTAGCCGTCGGTGGGCAGCCAGCGTCCGATCGCGATCCCCTCAAAGCAATTCTGGCGGGGAGCGCCTTGCCGGAGGAAGAAGGGGTGGAGGCTAGTGTTGGTGACAACGGGATTGCTCGGGTCGGGGAAGATGTCGTTGGGCACGATGCCGTTAAACAGCAAACCCGTCTGATCCTCCCATGGTGGCGTCATTTCGTAGCGCAGCCCGAAGTTTACGGTGAGCTTGCTTGTGACCTTCCATACATCATCGAAGTAGAGCGCGAAGCCAGTGGAACGGAACTGGGCTTGCGCAATCTGCACCGCCGCTTCGCCTTGGAAGACCTCGCCGAGAAGGAAGTCGGCGAACGGGTCGCCCGTACGGCCCGACGCCGCGGGGTTATTGGTGGCGTTGCGCGAGAACGCGAACGCGCCGCGGGCAAACTGATTGCCGACTTGATTGTATCGATCCTGGCGGATTTCGCCTCCGAATTTGAAGCTGTGCTTACCGCGAATGATCGAGAAGTTGTCGACGAACTGAATGTAGGAGTTCTTGTTCTCGTAAGGCCCTTCGGAATCGTTTCCAAAGCCGCCCCACACACCGGAGAAGCCGACGCTCGGAATGCCCCACTGGACGGGTGGGCCGCCGCTGAGTCCGGGAATTGCGATTTCGCTGACAACGTCGCGCGTAAAGGCAAGCTCGGTGCCGTTCGTGTTGTAGAAACTCGTGTAACCGAAGCGGGCTTCGTTCACCATGCTCGACGAAAGCACGCGAGTGTTCGACACCATGTACTGCTTGAAGTTGGTGACGATCTTGGTGCCGTTCAGTTTGAGGGCTTCGTTGGCCTGGTTTTCGTCGCCCCAGCTATAGCGGCCCGACCATTGCGAGTTCGAGCTCTCGACCACGTCGAAACGGCCGATGAACTGGTCGCGGTCAATCGGGCGGCCTTGGGCCTGGACGAAGTTGTTGCGCAGGTCGGCGGTATTCAGGTTTGGCACCTGGTAGAACTCGAGGAGTTTTCTCGAGGTCGCATCGAGGCGCGAGGTGGGAATCGCGTTGCCGGCAAACGGCAGGGCGGAAGCCACGTTGTTCGTAACCGTGCGGGTGCGCGGATCGAAGATGCCGTTGGTCTGGCCGGCATTGGTCGTGGCGAGCCCAAGCAACTCGTTAAAGTTTCCGCCCTGCATCGCGGCTGTGGCAACGGTGTTCACCGATTGCACTTGGCGGCGTTGCCGGAACCACTCGTAATTGGCCATGAAGAACAGGCGGTTCTTGCCGTTCAGGATTTTCGGAATCGAGATCGGTCCGCCGAGGGTGAAGCCGAACTGATTCCACTTGAAGGGATCCTTCGGCGGCCGGGCGGCCGTGAAGGCATAGTTCTTCGCATCGAGTTTGTCGTTGCGAAGGAAGTAGAACAAAGTGCCGTGGTAGTCGTTCGAACCCGGCTTGGTGGACATGTTGATTTGTGTCGCGCCGCGGCCGAACTCAGCCGGATAGACACCAGTTTGGACCTTGAATTCCTGGAGAGCGTCGATGCTAGGAAGCACGACAAATGTGTTGAAGTTCGGGTCGGTATTTTCTACGCCGTCCAGCGTGTAGCGATTGTACTGAGGACGTTGGCCGGCAACGGAGATGGATTGATCCGAGCGAATGCCGCCCTGACGCGAACCAGCCTGGCCCGCCGACGGAAATCCGAAGCTTACGTTTGGTGCGATTGCGACGAGATTAAATGCGTTGCGGCCTGCCAGAGGCATCTCGAGAATTCGTTTGTTGTCGATGACGGTACCCACGGTGGCGTTCTCGCTCTGGAGCAAGGCGGCCTGGGCGGAGACTTCAATCGACTCGGACACGGAGCCGACCTGCATGTCGATATTAATACGGGCGCTCAACTGGACTTCCACCGCTATCCCAGTGCGGTTGAAGGTCTTGAACCCCTGCTTTTCCGCTTTCAGAACATACTGTCCGGGCTGCAAAGCGGGAAAAGCGAAGATCCCCTGATCATTGGATTCCGTAGTACGCGTGGCGTTCGTGCCGACGTTTGTGAGTGTGACTGCAACTCCGCCGATGACCGCGCCAGACTGGTCGCGGACCTCGCCGGAAATGTCTCCGAATGTCTGGGCCAACAAAGTCCCCGACACAAGGAGGCACAGCAAGAGAGTAAACAACATTTTTCTCATAATCTGATTCCTTCTATGTGCGAAAGCACCCCTCATTCCCGCGATGTATTCGGGTCCAACCGCCGTGGCCGGCGCGGGCTTCCGTGCCCGGCGGTTGGGTCAATTAAAACTGCAAGCGGAGAGCGAGCTGCAACTGGCGCGGGTTACCAACAATGCCAGTGATGGTACCGGCGTTGGAGGCGCCGATGCTGGCATTGGGCTGGCCGAACTGAGGCGTGTTGAATAGATTGAACGCCTCGGCGCGGAACTGCAGCTTCAAGGACTCGGTGAAGAAGAAGTCTTTGAAGAGCGAAGTGTCGAAATTAATTCGGCCGGGGCCGAATAGAGTGTTGCGGCCGAGGTTGCCGAATCGGATTTCGTTCGGGCGGGCGAAGGCGGCGGGGTCGAACCAGCGCTGCAGGGTCTTGCTGGACACCTCGGGGTTGCCAACGAGATCAGGACGGCTGCCGCCGGAACCATTGGTGTTGGGGTTGGCCAGGCCGGGCGTGAACGGCAAGCCGGTCTGCATGGTGGTGATGCCGTTGATCTGCCAGTCACCGATGACCCATCGGGCGACGCCCGAATTGGCATAAGCGCGACCTTTGCCGAAGGGCAGGTTGTATGTGTAGCTGATGGTCATGCGATGACGGAGGTCGAAGTTGGCATTGCCGCGTTCGCACTCGAAGCGGCAGCCGCGGAACTGTGGAGTGCCGACGCCACCACCGAAGTCATTCGCGACGGTATCGATGGCGTGTCCCCAGGTGTAGCCAACCAACATGCTGAGGCCGGAGGTGAGGCGTTTGTCTACGGTGAGTTGGAAGGCGTTGTAATTGCTTTCGCCGTCGGAAACGGCCCACGTGACGCCCTGCAGCAGGGGCCGGGTGGCGAAGAACGGACGGCGGGTGTTGACGGCCCCGGCACCGAGATCGGGCTGATTCAGGTCGAAGGTCGTGCCGAGACGGCGGCCGACGTTACCAACGAAGGCAGCTTTGACGAT
>DASRHX010000161.1:0-2305 GCA_035650295.1 Bryobacteraceae bacterium
GCGTTCCTCCTCTCGCCTTCACTTCCCCGAGAAATTCGCTGACTGCACCGCTCCTTCCTGCCCGAACCGCTTCCTCGAGCGTTGTCATCCGCGCGCTCTTGGTAGCTTCCTGCGCACAAGCGACATTTACCGCTAGGAGCAACACAAGCACGAGCTTCATGGACAGTGCACTCCCAGCCACTTCCGCATGAATGCGTCCAACGGTGCGGAGTCATGCAGGACGAACAACAACCCATAGAAAACCGCCGACGATGCACACAAGGCAAGAGGCGCCGCCGCCGGAACTTCGCTCCGCACGCGCGCCGGCAACCCGATCGTGAAGGGCTCCACGAACGCTCGCGCCGCCGCTCCGCACGATCCACGGTCGGTCAACTGCTCCCGCAGCACACCTCTCATCTCCGCGCCATAGCGGTCGCGCAACGAGCGCGGATACAGCACCAGCAACCACGAGTAGAGGCTACAGGCGATGCCCAACCAACGGCGCATGGATCAGTGTCCCGCCTTTCGCGGCATCAGCCCGCGCGCGGTAACGACCAAACTTTCCAGACGCTGCATCTCACGCTCCAACAGCCCCCGGCCCGCGCTTGTCAGCTTGTAGAAACGGCGCCGTGCGTCTTCGTCCGCTTCGCCTTTGATCTCCTCGATAAGCCGCGCGTCCACCAGCCGTTGGACCGTCGTGTACAACGCTCCGGGCCCCATCTTCACCCTCTTCTCGGAAAGGGTGATGGCGACCTTCATGATCGCGTATCCATGCTTCGGCCCGTCGGCCAACGCCAACAGCGTGAAGAACACCGTCGGCGTCAAAGGAAGCTCAATTGACTCATCGCTCATATATCAATCATTGATATATCAATGATCGATATAAAAAGCAACTAGAATCTTTCGGTGCGCTGGAGTCATGCGCATGCGAGGTGCGCCACGATCCTGCACACACGTGTGGCGCGGTCAGAGTCGTGTGGATACGTGTGAGGAAAGGGGACGCAGCGTACTCAAATGTACGTCGAGGACCCTTTCCGAAACACATCGAAGTAGACGCACGACTATCACACCCCCGCCCCCAGAACGAAAAGGACCGGCGCTGGAGGAGAGTCGCCGGTCCATTTTCGCTCGCCGAGCTTGCAGGCTCGCTTGCAGAGATC
Source organism: Bryobacteraceae bacterium (assembly GCA_035650295.1). Lineage (GTDB taxonomy): Bacteria > Acidobacteriota > Terriglobia > Bryobacterales > Bryobacteraceae > JAFLBB01. The sequence goes on from DASRHX010000161.1 coordinate 1,140, forward strand.
AAAATATCGGTTAGTTGCTGCTCGGGCGCCGTTTCAGCGTCGGCCGTTCGTCTTCGTCTTCGGCCTTCGGCTTCTCGTTACCCTCGGAGTCGATCTTGCCCGATCCCGCCTTCCGCAAACGCGGCTTGTTCGGGTCGTCGGCTTCTGGCTTGCGGCGATTCAACATCGCCGTCAGCCGCGACTTCACATCGTTAAATTCCGAAGTCGTCACCACGTATTCCGGTTTCGACTCCAAGATCTCCTGAATGTTCTTCTGCGAATTCTTGATGCGGTCGTCGGTCATCGGGTGCGAGCTGAATACCTTCGCCATTGTCCCCGGTTTACGTTTCTCGTCCGCCTGCAGCTTTTCGAAGAAGTCGACAAACGCCGTCGGATCGTAGCCCGCCTTATAGAGATACTGCAGGCCCAGCATATCGGCTTCGCTCTCGAAGCCGCGCGAAAAGCTAAGGAACCCAATCGGGATCAGCACGCTCGCCGCCTGCCGCACGCCATAGCCGGCCCAGCCGCCCATGAAGATCAGGGGGATGCTCGCCATGTTGGCAATAGTGCCGCGCGTCGCCTGCCGGGTACCGTGCCGCGCAGCGATGTGCGCAATCTCGTGCGCCATCACGCCCGCCATCTCGGCCTCGGTCTCGGCACGCAACAGCAGCCCGCTGTTCACGAAAAAGAATCCACCGGGCAGCGCGAAAGCATTCACCTCTTCCGCGTCTAGAACTTTGATCGTCACCGGAACCTTCGTGTCGGAATTCCGCACCAGGTTCTGCCCCACCCGGTTCACGTACTCGGCAATCACCGGATCGTCGATGACCTTCGCCTGCCGCTCAATCTCCTGCGCCAATCCCTTGCCGAGCGCAATCTCCTTCTCCAGCGAGTAGAAGTTCACACCCTTGCCGACGTCGCGGTTCCCAATCTCTTCGGGATCTTTCTTCTTGTCCTTCGCAAGCCCTACCGGGGCCGCCAAGGCCAAGGCCAGAAAAAGACTCGTGCCCAGCTTGCACATCTGATTCATCACGGCACTGCCTCCCAGTTTCATTATAGGGCTGCTTTTCCCCGCCGCCCAGACGGATTCCTCCACCGACATGTAAAGACTTCATGATAATGAACGTGTGTCTTCCGATTTGGGTTACGCCAATCTCGCCCACACTGTGCCGCTTTGGCAACAGGTC
>DASRHX010000162.1:0-17542 GCA_035650295.1 Bryobacteraceae bacterium
CGATCTGGCGGCTTCCTCGGGCTTGATGGCGAGGACGGTCTTGCTGCGCTGGACGAACTTGCGCTTCACAGCGTAGAGCGGAGCGAGGGCGTTGTATTCGGCGCGCAGAGCATTAAGCTCGGAATCGATACCGAACAACTCAGCCACGAAATCTTCAAATACTGGGCTGAGGTCGAGAATCAGGTGGGAGCGGTCCTTCAGCGAGACATCAGCCGGGGCGGTGCGAGCGGCTTGGAGGCGGCTGGCAAGCGAACTGTCGGCGGCTTGAAGCCAAGCCAGAAAGGCCGAATCGAGGCGGGCGAGGCCTGCCTGGGAGTATAAGTCTTCCAGTTTCAGATCGAACGAGAGCGCGAGTGCAGGTTGAACGGACATGCCAAGTGATAGATCGGTCTACTGCGTGCGAAAGGCTAGTAGTCCCTCAATATTTCAGGATGGCATAAAGCGCCAGGGGGTTACGTGGGCAGGTGTGAAACCTTCTGGTAGAATCGCCCGCATGTCGTTTGACGTAGGGCGGAGAGAGCTTCTCGCGGCTTCTTTTCTGCTGGGAGGCTGTTCACAAGAGGAACAGGAGTCTAAGAGTACCGAGAAAAACTCCGCGTGGAGGGCCGAGCTGGCCGCCCTTGAGAGGCGCATTCCCGCCGCGATGGAGGAATTCAAGATCCCGGGGCTGGCAATGGCCGTAGTCAAGGATGCCAAGACGGTTTGGCGCAAGGAGTTCGGCGTCAAGGATCGGGAGTCAAATGTCCCCGTAGACGACGGCACGATGTTTGAAGCGGCATCGATGAGCAAGCCCGTGTTCGCCTACGCGGTGATGAAGCTGGTGGAGAAAGGAGTGCTGGATCTCGATGCCCCGCTGACGAAGTATACGCCGGAGAAGTTTTTGAAAGGCGATGCGAGGCTGGAGCAGATTACCGCGCGCCGGGTGCTGTCGCACACGTCGGGATTTCAGAACTGGAGGTCCGAAAAGGAGCCCTTAAAGATTCACTTTCCGCCGGGTGAGAAGTGGGCATATTCGGGTGAAGGCTACAGCTATTTGCAGTCGGTAGTGGAGCGGCTCTCGGGTCAGCCGATCGAGCCGTATATGAAGGCGAACCTGTTTGCGCCATTCGGAATGGTGTCGAGTGGCTACGTCTGGAACCAGGAATTTGAAAAGCGCATGGCGCGGCCACACGACTCCATGGGGAAGCCAACGGACAACAAGAAGTCGACTGTGGCGGACGCGGCACGATATGGGTCGTCGGGTGCGCTTCTCACCACGCCAGCGGAATACGCGAAGTTCCTGGTCGAGGTAATCGACCCCAAGCCGGCCGATGCGTTCAGGCTGAACCCAACGAGTTTGAAGGAGATGGTGCGGCCGCATGTGAAGGTGAACGCCTATTTGTTCCCCAGCGCCTGGGCACTTGGTTGGCAGATCCGGCATGCGGCTTATGGCGACGTAATTTGCCATGGCGGCGACAACGAGGGATTCCACTCGATGTGCGGGGCCTCCGTGGCTAGGAAATCCGGCTTTGTTGTCATGACGAATGGCGAAAACGGGTACCAGTTGATCAAACAAAAGCTGTTTGAGGATCTTGTCCTGCGAGTCCTTTAGCGCAGCGGCGGAGTGTGGCTAAATTCGGTTGGCCGGGCGATTGCAATGGACCTAGCAGGAAAGGAATTACGAGATGAAATACGGAATCGCATGGCTGCTGGGAGTTCCTACTGGCTTAATTGTGCTTTGGTTCTTTGCCAACCAAGTGGGGTGTTAATAACAAGGGCAAAAATGTTCCGCGAAGCGGAACTTATGTGGCACTGCGGAACGTAAGATTGATGCGAAGCGGGCCGAGCAGAGGATGTTCCGCGGGTTTGAGCGGCATGACACCGTGATAACGAAGGCGGTCAGGTCCACCCCATACGACGACGTCGCCGTGCAACAGTTGAATGCGGCGCGTTTTGTCGCTCCGCGCGAGGCCGCCGAAGAGGAACACCGCCGGGATACCAAGTGAAACCGAGACGATCGGCTGCGAGAAATCTTCCTCATCGGCGTCCCGGTGGAGGGAAAGTTTTGCCCCTGGTTCATATCGATTGATCAGGCAGGCATCGGGCGAGAAGGCGGGAAAGCCAGACTCAGCGGCGGCGCTGAGGGCCAGTTTTGAGAATGCTTCAGGCATGGGCGGCCACGGCTGGCCGCTGAGCGGATCGGTGGGCGAGTAGCGGTAGCCCGAGCGGTCGCTCACCCATCCCAAAGGCCCGCAATTGGTCATCGCCACCGACATGCGATAACCGCCGGGTGTGATCAGGTGGCGGAACGGCGACCGTGCGGCGATCGCTTCGACACCCGACAAAAGGGCTGTTTCATAGGGCAGGGCGAATTGGCGCAGTATTTGCGCCCCGGCGGCGAGGGATTCGCGCGGAGGTTGGGGAGCGTCGAGCGGTGCAAAGAGATCCAGGTTCATTGCGCGTCGTGGAAGATGATACCGAGGGTGTGGCGACGGCCCGAGCGCACCAGGCTGACACCGTGGCGCATGTTCACGCGGTAAATGCCGCGCGAGCCTTGAACGGGGCGGTGATGGACGGCGAAGACGACAGCGTCGCCCTGGCGCAGGGGCACAACAGTGGGACGCGATTGCATGCGAGGACGTTGCTCGGTTAAGACAAATTCGCCGCCCGTGAAATCATTGCCGGGAGTTGAGAGGAGGATGGCCAGTTGGAGCGGGAAGACATGCTCGCCATAGAGATCCTGGTGGAGGCAGTTGTAGTCGTCGGGGCCGTATTGCAGTAAGAGGGGAGTTGGCCTGATTTGACCGGCGGCGTGACAGCGGGCGAGGAACTCTTCGTGTGTGGCGGGATATTGCACGGGAATGCGAAGCGCTTCGTTCCAACGGTTGGAGATTGGGGCAAGGTGCGGATAGGATGAGGCGCGAAGCGAGGCGATGAGCGGCGGAAGCGGGTAGTTGAAATATTTGTACTCACCGCGGCCGAATCCATGCTTCGCCATCACGACGCGGCTTCGGAAGAGATCGTCCTGAGGATACAGGGCGGCGAGCGCGGCGCATTCGGCGGGCGAGAGCAGCCCATCCAAAACTGCATTGCCTTGGGCGTCGAGATCATGCGAGGCGCGAGGCCAATCGATGCGGGTGAAGCGTTCCATGCGCGGATCGTGCGGCACGACTAAAAGGTAGCAGCGTGTGCGGGCGCGGGGCACTCCGGTTCTTGCGGTGGAATTCCCGGAAGGGGGGCGGAGGCAGCCTACTCGGAAGCGTGGCGCTGATTGGTACTTCCGAGTAGAATGCAGAGTAATGGATCTTGTGAATCTGCTCAGCCAGCGGGAAGGCAAGATGCTGGAGTTCAAGCGCGATTTATCTTCGCCGGAAGGAGTGTTGAAGGCTCTAGTAGCGTTTGCAAACACTTCGGGCGGCACGGTGTTGATTGGTGTGGAGGACGGCACGAGGGTGGTGAGAGGTGTGCCGAACGTGATGGCCATGGAGGAGCGGCTTGCCAATCTGATCGCCGATAGCATTACGCCGAAACTTGTTCCGTCGATGGAAGCCGTTCCGTGGAGGAAGACGCACGTGCTGGCCGTGGAAGCGCATCCGAGTCCGAATCGCCCGCACTATCTGAACAGGCTGGGTCCGGAGCAGGGTGTGCTGGTGCGCGTGGGCTCCACGAACCGCCGGGCCGATGCGTCCTCGATCGAGGAGATGCGCCGCTACGGGAGGGCAACGTCGTTTGATGAAGAGCCGATGCCGGATTTGAACTCGGAAGCGATCGACTTCCGAGTAGCTTCCGAGTACTTTGCGCCGATGCGGAAGCTGACGCCACAGGGATTGCAGAACTTGAAGATTACGGTGGCGTATCAGAGAAAGATTGTGCCGACTGTCGGCGGCATGCTGCTCTTTGGCAGGAACCGCCTCGATCATTTTCCGGACGCATGGGTGCAGGCGGGCCGGTTCGCGGGGGGCGACAAACGCCGGATGATCGATTCGGCCGCAATTCGCACTTGCCTTCCGGGAGTGGCGGAAGAAACGATTGCATTCCTACAAAAACACATGATGCGCGAGGCAGTGATTGGGGCCGTGAAGCGGACCGATGTATGGACGCTGCCCGTGGTGGCGATTCGCGAAGCGCTGATGAACGCCATCGTTCACGCCGATTACGGGCAGCAAGGAGCGCCTATTCGAGTGGCTTTGTTCGACGACCGGCTAGAGATTGACAATCCCGGACTACTCCCGTTCGGACTCACGATTGAGGACATCCAGAAGGGAATATCCAAATTACGGAATCGCGTTCTAGGCCGGGTGTTTCAAGAGTTGGGCCAAGTCGAGCAGTGGGGAAGCGGCGTTCAGAGAATGACGGCAGCCTGTCTGGACCGCGGGTTGCCCGCTCCTCACTTTGAAGAAATCGGGACGCACTTTCGCGTGACGCTGTCTACCGTGCGCAGAAGAGCCGCCGTGCGGGATAAACAGGACCAGACCATTCTGACCGCACTGGCGGCTCATGCCGCGAAGGGCTTGTCGACGTCGATGATCGCGAAGCGGGTGAAACTCTCTCCACGCGCCACGCGGACGCGGATGGCAGCGCTGGTGGAGCGCGGACTGGTAGCCGAGATCGGCACCGGGCCAAAGGATCCGCACCGCCGTTACTACCTGGTGGCCGAGGTGGGATCGAGCGGATAAGCGTGGATCGGATCGCCAGTGTTTGCGGCCAGGGCAGTGACGCAAAGCGGCGGCAATGGACCGTAGTTTGCGAAAGGATCGTTAAGGGGCACGCATGGACCATCTATTTCGATTTGAAATGTCGCCTGTGGAGTTGATTGTCCGGGGGACTCTGATTTATTGGTTCCTGTTTCTGTTGTTCCGGTTCGTGCTGCGCCGGGATGCCGGCTCGCTGGGGCTGGCCGACGTGCTGCTGGTTGTCGTGATTGCCGACGCTTCGCAGAGCGGTATGGCTGGTGAGTACAAGTCGGTCAGCGAGGCAGTTGTGCTCATCAGCACGATTGCCGGCTGGAACTACTTCATCGACTGGATGTCGTACCGCTACGCCTGGTTCGCGCGTTTTGCCGAGCCTCGGGCGGTGCCTCTCATCCGTCACGGGACGATAGTGAAAGCGAATTTGAGGCGGGAAATGCTAACCGAGGAGGAATTGGAGAGTAAGCTTCGTGAGAGCGGAGTGGAGGACGTAGCTCACGTGAAGCACGCCGCGCTCGAGCCCGACGGAATGATCAGCGTGATCCTTTATTCGGGACAGAATACGCGGGGGGCGAAGAATGAGAAGAGCCACTGAAGTCGATTGTGGTGGGAGGCTCAGCCCCAACGCCGGGCCGGTGTGGCGATCACCGCCGGAAGGGAAAGCGGGCTGGCCGGTTTCGCTAGCGCTTCACTCCGCCCCCTGCTTTCGCTTCGTTGATGGAATCCACGATGGTGTTATTGGAAGCGTCGGTGGGGATGAAGTTGTAGTTGCGGCCGTTTGTGAGTTCGATGTGGAAGGCGCGGCGGCCCTGGATGGGCAGGCGGTTGGGGCGAACTTCGCGGAGGGACGAAAGCGGCACGCGGAAGTTATCGGACCGGTCCGAACGGGAAAGGAAGCTGACGCCATCGCGGTTGAGGGTGAGCGTGCCTTCGCAGGCCGACCAAGCCTGGTTCACCATAAATTTGCTGGTGTGGTCGTGAATGACATTCCAGGTTTCGCCGGCAGACTCCGTGGTGGGGCCGGGCGATGGTGGAGGCGTGGGCGCAGGCGCGGGCGGCGGCTGTTCCACGGAAAGCGTTGCCGTCCCCGAGGCCGAACCGGCGGGGCCGGAGGCGCTGAGCTTTGCATAGGTGGAACGCGTGGGGCGAAGGGTGCGCTCGCCTTGTGGCTCGACGGAACCGAGTCCTTCAATGTTCACCTGCGTCGCTCCGGTGACAGACCATTTCAGCGTCGCCTGCTGGCCCTGGCGGATGGAGGGCGGTTCAAATAGGAAATAGGCAACCTCAATGTGAGGGGGTGGCGTGGGTGCGAGCGGCGGGCCGGGATCTGGAGTGGCGCGAGAAGACCGACCCGGGCCCGGGGTGGAGCGAGAAGCCGAAGCCGGTGGCGGGGCTTGACGTGCAACAGGGCCGGGGGCCGGACCTACAACAGGGCCAGGGATCGGGACGTCGGTAACGTTGATGACCAAGGTCCGCTCGTCGGCAGAGCCTTCGGCCCCCGCCGCCTTCATCGTGAACTGCTGCGCCATGTCGATGCGAACGCTGGTTTTCCCTTCAGGTTTGACTTTGGTTCCATTGATGCTCACCTGCTGAGCATTGGCCACGCTCCAGGAGAGCTCGACGCTGGCGCCTTTGGAAACCGGATTCCGCGACGCCTCGAAGCGAGCGATTTGTACGGGTTGGCCGAGCGTGACAGTTTCGCCGGCATCACCGGAACGGCTGCGGCTGGCGACGTAGATAGCGGCCAACAGCAACAGTCCTACCGCGCCAGCCAAGGGGACCAACCACTTTGGCCACGGCTGTTTGCCGGCGGGTACCGGCTGCACTGGGGGTACGGGCGGCGGTGCGGCATGCGGACGAGTTACCGCCGACGGGTTCGGGGCTGGCACAGGCGCACCGGTTGGCGGCGGCATCGCGGCGCCGGTAAGCGCGGCTTGAAAGGCCCCCATGTTCTGGAATCGCTTCTCCGAGTCGAGGTCGAGAGCAACCAGAAGAATTCGCTCCGATTTTGGCGGAATATCCGCGCCACGCTGCGTGGGCGGATCCATCTCAACGCCTGCCAGGCGGTCCGGCGCGGCGGGTGGCATCGTGCCGGTAAGGGCGCGATAGAAGGTGCTCGCCGTGGCATAGACGTCAGTCCAAGGACCTTGTTTGCCACGTTCCTGATATTGTTCGGGCGGAGTGTAACCACCCTTGAAGATCATGCTCATGTTCTGGCTGGCCTGGCCAAGCGCCTGGCGCGCGGCGCCAAAGTCGATGACCTTTACCGTGCCACTGCGGAGCAAGTAGATGTTGTCGGGGCTGACATCGCGATGGAGAAAGCTGTGCGAGTGGACTTCACGCAGAGCGTCCATCACCGGGTTCATAATGCGCAGAGTGGTGGCCCAGTCGATGCGGCCGCCGCGGCGCTCGATGAACTTGAGAAATGTGATGCCGTCGAGAAATTCAAGCACCATGTAGGCGGTGCCGTTTTCGGGAAAGAAGTTCTCGACGCTTACGATATTCGGATGGTTCCTGAACTTGCGCACGATGCGCGCTTCGTCAAGGAACCGATCGAGTCCCCAGTTGTAATGAACTTTGGCGTTTCCCGAATACGGGATGACCGTCGGATCGGAACCGGTGCGGATGGCAACGCCCTGCGGGAAATATTCCTTGATGGCGACCTTGGCGTCGAGCAGCATGTCGAAGCCGATGTAGGTGATGCCGAAGCCGCCGTGGCCGAGTACGCGGCCGACAACATATTGCTGCTTCAGCACGGTACCGGGCATGAGGTAGAGAGGCGATTCCGGATGCGTTCCGACTACGTAGCCGCAGACAGAGCATTGCGTGGCGCCGCCGAGCGGTTCCATGCAACCCATGCAATGCTGACTGGAATCGAACACCTACCGTTGCCCTCCTAATTTTGCCGCTCTGTAGCGCCTATTCGTTCACGCGCACAGCGATCGCCGAGTAGTTGTCGTGACCGGAGAAGGCGCGTGCGCGCAGGCATGTCTCCAAACCCTTCAGCCACGCTTCGGCGCTTGTCGAGCGGGCTAGCTCCACCTCCATTTCGGTTTCGTCGACGAGTTCCCAAAGTCCGTCGCTGGCCAGCAAAAAGGCATCGCCGGATTTCAAGTGTATCGCTTCACCGGAGAGATCCGCTCTGAGCGTCTCGCCGCCGGCAAGCGTGCGCAGAACCTTGTTGCGGTCCTCGTGAAACCGGATTTCTCGGGGTGAAATCTTGCCCGCGCCGACGAGCGCTTGCGGGAGACTATGGTCGCGTGTTTGCGTCTCCAGCCGGGCGGAGCGAAACCAGTAGAGGCGGGAGTCGCCGGCATGGGCCCACAAGGCGCGGCCGCCCGAGGCGACCAACACCACAACGGTGGAATCCATGGCGGACAGGTGGGGTTTCCCGGCGCGCTCGGCAAGAATGGCCTGCCGCGCCGATTCGAGGTACATTCGCAGGGCGGATTCCGAGCACTCGGCGTGCAGAGCGAAGCTTTGCAGGATGGAGTTGACTCCGATGCGCGCGGCCGTTTCGCCACCACCGTAGCCACCCAAGCCGTCGCAGAGGACCCAGCAGCCGCCATCGGGCGAAGGGAGGTGCCGCGCCTCGTCCTGATTTGCTTCGCGGCCTCCCTGGCTGGAGAGGATCGCCGTGTCGAAGGCGAGAGCGGATTCACTCATGCGGGCATCGCGGTACGTCTTATTCAGCGATCAATGGCGCTTGAAGTACTGTACCTCGCGCTCGTGTTTCTCCGCCGCTTCGCGGGTGCCAAACGTGCCGAGATTTCGGCGCTTGCCGGTTTTGGCGTCCTTTTTGCGGGAGTAGAGGCGGTACTCGCCCGATTTGAGCTTTCGAATCATGTGGCTCTCCGTTGAGGAGAACCACATGAAGACGAAAGGTTTCAGAAGAGTGGTATTAGAACAGCACCTTCAATACCAGCGCGATGATGCGGGGCGAGTTGTCCTGTTCGGGATTCAACTGGCCGAAGCGGGGGTCGGTGACGTTGGCGGTGGCCAGCCGGCCGAAGTATGCGTAATCGAAGGCGTTCTGAAAGTCGGCGCGGAGTTGCACTCGAGCGCGTTCCTTGATGCGGAATTCCTTGTAGCCGGAGAGCTCCCAGCTTTGCAGATAGGTGCTGCGGACGTCGGGGAAGCGGGTGGGGAAGTCGCGCAACGTAAAGGCGGCTTGGGCGGTGCGTGGAAAGAGCGTCGTATCGAACCACTTGTCGAAGATCGGGCTAAACTCGACGCCGCCGTTGCGGCGGGCGATCTCGTCGCGCTGGGCTGAAGTCAGCTTGGCGCTACGCGCTTCGAGCGGCGTGGCGTTGGGAAACTCGATCGGCTGGCCGGAGCGATAGATGTACTGAGCGCTCACGTTCCATCCGCCGAAGATGGCATCGACAACGCCACCCATATTGTTCAGCATCGGGCGGCCCTTGCCAAAGGGCAACTCATAGCTGGACACCATGGTGAAGGTGTGCGGGATGTCGAACTCCGTCAGCCGTTGTTCGAGGCCGCTCGCCTTGAGATCGGCGAGGTTGGCGTCCTGTGCGTTGAGCATCGTTACGCGCTCAAGCGTTTTTGAGAAGGTGTAGCTGGCCTGCATGGCAAGACCCTGGCGGAAGCGGCGCGTACCCTTGACTTGCAGCGAGTGATAGCTCTGGCTGCCAGAGGGGATGTTGTTGATGCTCACCTGCGAGAAGTGCGGGTAGGCGTACAAGAGTTGCTGGCGAGGCACGGTGGCGCCATTGAATGCGGAACCGGGCAGACGTCCCGCCATCGGATTGGGAACCTGCGCGTTGAAGTAAGCGGCTCTCTGCGCCACGGGGAGCGAGTTCAACAGGTCGGTGGAGAGGAAGTTCAGATTGGCGTTGATAGGTAGGCGCTTGGTCAGGTTGCCGACGTAGCTGGTATCGAGCACCCACTGCCAGGGAAGCTGGTTTTGGAAGCCAAAGCTGAACTGTTGCGAGTAGGGCAGCGGGCGGTCGAGATACTGCGCGGAGATGCCGAGGCCGAGATTGGTGGCCAAGCCCTGGCTCGATCCGATGGGTTGGAGGAGGCCGGTGGGGAAGAGCGAGCGAGGGAAAGGGTCGCTGAGGTTGGCTGCGGGCGTCAAGCCGTTGTCGACCGAGGTGATCATGTTGCTCGGCCGCGAGAAGCCGGTGTCGGGACCGCTGGCGTTCTGCCCGAGGATAAAGAGGCCGTAGCCGCCACGGACGACCCATCGCGGTTTCACCTGCCAGGCTACGCCGACGCGTGGCTGCCAGTTGTTGCGGTCGCGGTTGAATGCCTGTCGCGCCGTACCGCTGTTGCCTGCGAAGATCAGGCCGCCCTTGAGCGTGAGGCCCTGCACCTGGCTTTGCAGCGGATTGGACTGATCGAAGGCGAAGCCGCGCACCTGCTGGTTGTAGCGCTCGACGATGGGCGCCTCGTAATCCCAGCGCAGGCCAACGTTGACGGTGACGTTGCGGCGGATCTTCCAATCGTCCTGGAAGAAGAGCGCCGTGTAGCCGTTGCTATAAGCGGGGTCGTTATTGCGGTCGATGTAGCCGGACGTGGGGTAGCCGAGCAGGAATGTGGCGAGCGAGTTGCCGGATAGGGCGTCGGCGGCGAGCGGATTGGCCTGGGTCCAGTTGCGGTTGAAGGTGTATTGTCCAGAGGCCGAGTTGGGGCGAATCTGGTTGTTGTTGTAGCGGCGGAATTCGGCGCCGAACTTGATGGAGTGAACGCCGCGGATCGTCTGCACGTTGGGTTGCAGCGAGTAGGTGTCCTGCGTTTCGTAGTTCGAGGTGCGCGTGGAGCCAAGCGGGGAGTAGTTGTTGGTGGCGACGTTGAAGCGCGGGAAGTGGAGCGAAGTGAACTGGCTCACCAACTCGCTAGGGAAGCCAAGTTGGCGCGGGTCGTAATCCTTGCCGAAGGTGTTGCCGCTGAAGCCTTCGTAGCGCGCCAAGCCGCCGCGCAGGTTGAAGACCATTGCGGGGCTGACGGTCCAGGTCCAATCGAAGCCCCAGTTACGCGAGATGCGTGTCGAAGGGTACTCGGTGGACGGCTCGGCGGCGTTGGTGCCCCATTGGACGCGGGCGAAATTGAACCAGGGTGTTTCGCCGTAGCGGCCGCTGACCCGGTGCTTGCTACTGAGGTTCCAGTCCAGTTTTCCGATCCACTGGTCGTAGTAGTTCTTCGAGCTATTGAGAAACAGATAGTTGTTCTGGCCGTCGACCGATTCACTGACGCGGTTCGGAGCGGGATAGAAGCTCATGGCCTTGGAGCCGACCGCGTTGATGCGCGAGCCGGGGATGACGTTTCCGGCGAAAGGGGTGCGCGTGTAGCCGGTGCCAGCGGCGTTGGGCGTGGTGGTGAGCGGATCAAAAATGGAGATGGCGCGATTTTGGCCGTCGCGCAGGCCGGCGAAATTGCCCGCGCGCTCGGCCTCGGTGGGCACGGTCCACAGTTGCGTTTGCGGATTGCGCTCGCGCAGGAACTCGGTGGTGATCAGGAAGAACATCTTGTTGCGGCCGTCAAACACTTTCGGGATGTAGATAGGGCCGTCGACTGTGAAGCCGAAGGTGTTGTTCTTGTACTCGGGTTTGGGCACGTTAAAGGAATTGCGCGACCACCCGGCTGCGGCTAGGTTGTCGTTCTTCAGGAACTCGTAAAGCTGGCCATGCAACTGGTTGGTGCCCGTGCGGAGGGTGACGCTGGTGACACCACCGCCGACGCGGCCGTATTGGGAATCGTAGGAATTGGTGACGATGGTGACTTCCGAGATCGCGTTGAGCGAGGGCGCGAAGCTGGCGCTACGGCTGCCGCGGACGCTCGAGACGCCGTCGATCAGGGTGTCGTTTTCGCCGGAGCGGCCACCGTTGATCGAGACAGCGTTGATGTTACCGAAGGCGTAGAGCTCGAAGGCACCCCAGTAGCGGCTGGCTTTGGTGACGCCGGGTTGCGAAAAAAGAAGCTGATAGAGGTTACGGCCGTTGGTGGGCAGATCGTCGACGTACTTCTGTTCGAGCGTCGCCGTGCGCGACGCTGTTTCCGTAGACAACTGCGGGGGCTCGCCCGTTACGGTAATGCTGTCGGTGAGCGTACCGAGCTGAAGCTGGACGTCGAGGCTCAGACGGTCGGCCGCCTGGAGCGTGATCGCTTCGCGAGTCACCTTCTTAAAGCCGTCGCGCTCGACCGTTAGAACGTACGCGCCGGCGGGTAGGAAGCGGGTGAGATAACGTCCGGCTTCGTTGGTTGAGGATTCATATGCCACGTCGCGTTCGACGCTGCGGACGACGATTTTGGCGTTGACCACCGGTGCGCCGGCGGGGTCGGTGACCAGGCCGGAAATGGTGGCGCGAAACTCTTGTGCGGATAGACTGAGGATGATTGTAGCGAAACAGACCAGGGTTCGAAGCAACATGTTCGTGAGGATAGCAGACTAGGATGTCGGGAACATAACACGCCACTTCGCTATTCCTTCGCCGAGCATCGCAGACGCGTTCGCTTTGTCCACGGCGAGACCTAAGAATGCCAATGCCTGATGCGTGAACGGCTCGGTTTGGAAAGTGTCAACGGAAGGCGCCCTGGTCTGTTTGCTCAGCTTCTGGCCCTCGTCATTGACCACTAGGGGCAGGTGGAGGTGGCGGGGCGGCGTGGAACCGAGCGCGTGGTGAAGAGCGATCTGGCGCGCGGTGGAATCCAGCAGGTCGGCCCCACGGACGATGTCGGTGATGTGTTGGGCGGCATCGTCTACGACCACGGCGAGCTGGTAGGCGAAGTAGCCGTCGGCGCGGAGCAGCACCACGTCACCGCAGGTGTCCTCGAGGCGTTCCTCAAAGTGGCCGAGACGACGGTCGTAAAAGGAGATCGGCGCCGAGGATACGCGAAACCTCCAGGAGCGAGGCGGGCGGCCGCCCGTGCCGTTGCGGCAGGCGCCGGGGTAGCGATCACCCTCGATGTCCTTGCGCGAGCAGGCGCAGCCGAAGACGTGACCGGAGCGCTTCAGTTGATCGAGGGCCGTGGCATAGATTTCCTTACGTCGGCTTTGCACCAAAATCTCGCCATCCCAGTGGAGATGGAATGCTTCGAGCGCACGCAGGATCTCGGCGTCCGCACCTGGTACGCAGCGCGGCTCGTCGACGTCTTCCATCCGCACCAGCCATTGGCCACCAGCGGCGCGGGCGTCCAGCCAACTGCCGAGCGCGGCCACAAGCGAGCCAAAGTGCAGCGGACCCGTCGGCGAGGGGGCGAAGCGTCCGATGTATGGGGTGGGTATACTCAGTCGAAATCTATGCTTGCACGTTCTGCTTTCCTGTTGATGGCGACTCTTGTGGCGATGGCGCAAAACGGTCCGCACATGCGCGACTGGAAGCCTCCCGCTAACGAAAAGAGGTCCGCACCCACGGCCGCCTGCGGCTCGCTGGTGGCGCAGACCGGCTATGAGTTCACGGTCATTAGCGCGATAGAGGAGAAGGCCGGCGAGGGCGGGCCCGCATTCTGCCGCGTGATGGCGATGGTGCAGCCGGAGGTCCGCATGGAAGTGAGCTTGCCGCTCGAGTGGAATCGCCGGCTGATCTTGTTCGGCAACGGCGGCTACGCGGGCGACAACTTGGACTCTATCGGTCCGGCCGGTACGCGCAACCAGACAATTGCCAAAGGCTTCGTGGTGGCCCGCACGAACACGGGGCACGACGCGCAGACCGAGCCTCTGGGCAGCTTTGCCGTCAATCCGCAGAAGCTCTACGACTACGCCTTCAGGTCGCTACATGTGACCGCGGAAACGGCGAAGCGTCTGGCGAAGGTTTACTATGGCGCGGCGCCGCAACGGTCCTACTACTACGGCTGCTCGACGGGTGGGCGGCAGGGATTGATTCTCGCGCAGCGGTTCCCCAACGATTTCGACGGCATCGTGGCGGGGGCGCCCGTGCTCGACTTCAGCGGCACGATGGTGCAGTACGCGGCGATTCATCAGGCGCAAGTGAAAGCGGCGATTCCGTTTCCGAAGCTGAAACTGTTGGCCGAGCGGGTATATGCAGTCTGTGATGAAAAAGACGGATTGAAGGATGGGTTGATCGACGATCCGCGCAGGTGCGGATTCACGCCAGCGCGAGACCTGCCCAAATGCGACAAAGCCATGGATGGCGACTCCTGTTTCACTGAGGGGCAGATCAAGACGCTCGAAACCATCTATTCGCCCGTAGTGGCAAACAGCGTGGCGCGGTATCCCGGTTGGC
Organism: Bryobacteraceae bacterium; assembly: GCA_035650295.1. Lineage (GTDB taxonomy): Bacteria > Acidobacteriota > Terriglobia > Bryobacterales > Bryobacteraceae > JAFLBB01. The sequence goes on from DASRHX010000162.1 coordinate 13,874, forward strand.
CTGTCGGCGCCGAAATCGCCGGACCGAACGGCCGCAGCGGATGGGATCGCTGGCTCGTCCATTCTCAGGCGGGAGAGACGATCTCTCATGCGTTCGGCGAAACATTTTTTCGCTATCTTGCTTTTCCGAAGAAGGATCCGAATTTGACGCTCGACCAAGTCGACCTGGCGCGTGACATCCCGCGTCTGGAAAGCATTCACCTCACACTCGACGCCACAAATCCCGATCTAACCGGTTTTCGCGCGCGCAACGGCAGAATGTTGATGTGGTTCGGCTGGGCCGATCCGGCCCTCAACGCGCAGCGAGCGGTGGATTATTACGAAGAAGTGCTCCAGAAGATGGGCCCGACGACGCAGAGTTTCTTCCGCTTCTACACAGTGCCCGGCGTGTTTCATTGCGGCGGCGGCGTGGGTTGTGGCAGTTTCGATCCGCTTGCCGCAGTGATCCGTTGGGTGGAGGAGGGAAAGGCTCCCGAGCGATTGACGACGGCGCGAGTGGAAGAGGGCAAGACACTGCGCACTCGGCCCATCTGCCCTTATCCGCAAGTGGTGAAGTACAAGGGCTCGGGTTCAATCGACGAAGCGGCGAACTTCGACTGCGTCGCGCCGTGAGGCTATAACGAATCGATATATACCTTCTGCGTGTCGCAGTGGCGGCACTGGAAAAGGTAAGCCGTCGGCCCCTTTTCGCGGTTGAGTGAGTTCATCAGCCTGGTCGCCGCTCCACCGGAGATCCCCATGGTGTGGACGATGTAGGTCATGACGTCGCCTTGGCGGCGGATGTACTTTCCATTGACCTCCGCCGCTCCGAATGGTTCGACAAAGGCCATGGCATCGTCGCAGCAGACCATCCATTGTTCCTGTTGCCAGGAGTTGAATCCCGGCGTGCGAGTGGTGAGCTCTTCTGCAGCGGATTTGCTGATCTCGCCGTCGATGCTTTCGTCATCCACGAAGACTGCGTCGAACGTTTTGTGCGCCGAGCCGTCGGCGATGCACCAGGGACAGAGCCCGTCGTCGAGGCCGTCCTCTTCTGAAAAGACCGGCCCGGTGTAGATGTAGCCGCGCGACTGTTTACAACAAACGCACTTTGTATCGGATGCGACGATGCTGCCGCTCAGGAGCGGATCGGGATGATAGGGAAAAGACGGCAGGGACACGGGATCTCACATATTGAAGCCGGCATATAGAACGAGAACCAGGGGAATGGCGACGATGCCGGCGTGCAGGCCGAATGCGGCGATCATGTCTGTTGATCTCTCACGGAGCGCCATCAGCGAAGCGACCTCGCCGATCCCGCCTATGACATAAACAATGAAGACGAAGGCCGCCGGAACCGCGCCCGTGCCCGGCGCCAAAAATAGCAGGACCCCCAGCACCATCCACAACGCGCCCGTCACCACAAGCGGGCACGGTCCACGCAGCGCACACCCCGTAGTGGCGCGCTTTCGCAACGAACCCGCTGAAAATCCTAGGAGGAGCGTCAAAAAAATCGCCGCTCCAACTAGGCATGCGTCAACCAACATGTAATGTAACCGCTCCCTCACCAAATCAAGCGCAATTTCGTGGCGAAAGCGCTCAATCGGTTTGGGAGGGTTCTTTATACGTAGGCGACGCTCCCATCCACGCGGTAATCGAATCCACGGTGCCAGCGGCGGGAAGGCATGGTCTTGAACGCTTCTTCGTTCAACTCGACGCCGAGACCTGGCTTAGTGGGAAGCGGGAGATACCCGCCTTTGACCATGAGCGGCTCCTTGAGGATGTCCTTGCGCGGGGATTCGTCATCGGGATGGTACTCGAGAACGAGGAAGTTTGGTGTGGAAGCCGCGAAGTGGACGTTGACGACGGTGGCTAGCGGACCCATGGGATTGTGCGGAGCGACCATGACGTAGTGAGCCTCGGCCATGCTGGCGATCTTTTTCATTTCGAGCAAGCCTCCGCATACGCAGATATCGGGCTGGACGATATCGACGGCCTGCAGCGCGAGGATCTTGCGAAATTCATGGCGCATATAGTTGCATTCGCCGCTCGCAATCGGGATGTTGATGGCCTCGGCGAGCTTCAGCATCGCGTTCTCGTTCTCGGGGCGAATCGGCTCTTCGAGCCACATCGGATTGTAGGGCTCGATTGCCCTGGCCAGAGCGGCGGCGCGGCGGACTTCGAAGAAGCGGGCGTGGATGTCGCAGCCGATGTCGACGTCGGGACCGACTGCATCGCGTAGTGCGCGCACACGTTCGCCCGCCTGACGCGTGACGGAGTTGTAGGGAAGTTGATTGTCGCGATTCGGCTGTGGGCGCATCTTGAGGGCCGTGTAGCCATATTTTTCGACGAGGCGTTTACCGTTCTCGGCGAGCTGGCTGGGCGTACCGCCACCAGCGCTTTGATAGACGCGGATCTTCTCGCGCACCTTGCCGCCGAGGAGCATGTACGTGGGCACGCCCGCCGCTTTACCGGCGATGTCCCACAGCGCGTGATCGATGCCCGACATGGCGGCGTTCACGATCAAGCCCCCTGGGAAGCGCGTGAAGTTGTACATCATGTTCCAGAGATGCTCGATGTTGCGCGGGTCCTGGCCGACGAGCCATGTTTTGAAGTCGGCGACGACGGCCATGGTGGCTTCGTCGGGGCCGCACGAATAGACTTCCCCGATGCCGTGAATGCCCTGGTCGGTCTCGATCTTCAGGTAGCACAGGTTACGGCCGCCAACGCCGACGAGCCACGTCTTGATATCGGTGATCTTCATCGCCGGGCGCGTGCCGACCTGCGCGGCTTGCAGCATGGGCGCCATGCCTATCTGCGCGGCCATTGCCGTTTCAAAAAAGTCTCTGCGTTTCATCCGGCCATCTCCTTCATTGCGTCTTTGTCGAAGCCAATCACAACCGCTTTGCCTCTGACGAGCAGCGGCCGCCGCACCAGATTCGGGTTTTCCGACATCAGGCGCAGCGCTTCTTCGCGCGAGGGCGGGTTCTTGCCCATGCCTCGCTCGCGATAAAGCTCGTTGCGGAAATTCAAAAATTGCTTGTAGTCACGTTTGCCGATGAGCGCGTCGAGTTCGGCCACACTGAGGCCAGGAGCGAGATCGACATCATCGAACTTCGCGCCCTGCTCGACGAGGAATTTGCGCGCGTCGCGGCAGGTGGAACAGGTTTTCTTCCAATAAAGTTTCATATCAGTACCGCGCTACCGTGGGGTCGACCGTCAACGACCAGTCTTCAATACCGCCCGACATCGAAACGCAGTTCTCCACGCCCTGGCTGCGCAGCCAGTTGACGACGTTCAGACTGCGCACTCCATGGTGGCAATAGACGACGAGGAGTTGCTGCGTTGAGCGCGTTTGAAGATCCTGCAGGTGGTCGGGAATTGTGTTCATCGGCATGAGCTCGCATCCTTCAATGTGCGTGTGTGCGTGCTCGAATAGCTCGCGGATATCGAGCAGTAGCATCGGTGCGCCCGAGTCGAGTTTTGACTTCACCTGGCCCGGCGACATTTCGTAGGGCAGGTTCGTTTGAGGATCCCCCATTCGCGGGAGATTCTATCACTCGGGCTCGGGAGTGGGCGGACGGGTAGTGCATCAAGTCTGTGTAGCCGACGGCTTATATCCAAGCAACCGGCTGAACAACGCTGCGTGGATTGATTCCGGTACGTTCTTCGGACACGAAGGTAAACACGGGCG
>DASRHX010000163.1:0-2493 GCA_035650295.1 Bryobacteraceae bacterium
GAACAGAGCATCGCCGAGAAAAAGCAGTATGCCGAGCAATCAGCCAATGGTGGCAATCCGGTTCCAGCGGACGTGACAAGTGCTCTCGCCAATCCCAAGTACATCTTCCCTGTCTCGAAGAACATCAGCGTCATGCGCGCCGAAGACAGCAAACCTGCCGGAGTTCTCAGCGCTGGGGATTTGCTCAGGACAGAACCCGGTCAGGAGCAGATTTTGTCCGATGCAACCGAGAACACGCCCATCACCATGCGTGTCATCACTTCCAAGGGCGAAGACGATTCCGTGCCCGCAGGAACTTTGGTCGCCATCCCGCTTAAAGACCTTCAGGAGTTCGACAACGAATTCCGCGCGAAGATCGACCTTGGCCTCGCCGAAGCCAGCAATAACAAGGAACTTTTCAAGAAAGAAGCCGTGAACTAACTACCCACACAAACTATGAGTGCAATGCCTGAACCCCAACTACCGAACGATCAGCCTCAGCTACAGATTGTTCAACCGCCCCCTCCAACCGAGCAGGGCGTGCGCATCCTCCCAATTGTCAGGGACGTCGCCATCGTTTGGATTCTCACTGCGATAGGAGGTTTCGTCGCAGGCCTTGCCACAGCCGGAACGCAGGAAGACCCGCGGCGCGCGCTGCTCGCCATGGTCGTTTCCAATTTTCTCCTTGGCACAGTCGCATTTACTATTGCCGGCTGTTTGGCTCCGCCCAACCGGTGGCGTCATCTCGCTTTCGTCGCGCTCGGCGCCTGGCTCACCAGTCTCGTCAATGTCGTCTTCTTCGACGTCACCATTGTTCAGTGGGCCACCGGGCTGATATTCATGTCGTTCATCATGGGTATTGGCGGATCGCTTTCGTATATCTTCAAGAGAGACACGAAATAATCTCCGTGGCCGCGGACGTGAGTCCGCGGCCCCCTGATTCATGGAACGAGCTTGAGGACTTTCCCAGTCTTTGGCTTGAGATTGTTGTTCGCGGTCGTCAGCACGTATAGCTCGCCAGCGTCATCTTCCCCGAAAGCCACGACGTAACCACCGACGTTTACCGGCAGGCTCTCCAGCGCCCATTTCTTCTCAGCCCCGCGCGTGGCCGTGAAAAGAACGCCGTCCGGATTTACCCACGCGCGAGACCAGTCCCCGAATACGTATTTGCCCGCTAACTCGGGAATCGCTTTGCCACGATAGACGTAACCGCCGGTGACGCTCGTGCCTTTGGATTCCGGATCTTTCGCAAAGCGCTTGAAGTTCTTGTAAACGAGAATCGGCTCGACCAGCGGCTTGCCGTCCGCGCCGACCTTCGGACAATCCGGCGGCGGCTTCAGCGAATTCTTGGGATCGAAGCACTCGAAGCCTTCGCGGATGCGCCAGCCATAGTTGCCGCCTTTGGTGATAATGTTCAGTTCCTCCCACGAGTCCTGGCCTACGTCACACGCGAAAAACTCGCGCGAGCCGCTCCGATCGAAACTGATGCCCCACGGATTTCGCAAGCCGTAGGCATATATCTCCGGCCTGGCGTTTTCACCGGAAGCGAACGGATTATCCGTTGGAATTCCGTACGGCTCGCCCTTGTCGATGTCGATGCGCAGAATCTTCCCCAACAATGTCATCAGGTCCTGACCGTTCCCTTGCGGGCTGTGGCCGGGGCCGATGTCATTTGCGCCGCCGCCATCGCCGAGCCCAATATAAAGAAAACCGTCCGGCCCAAAGAGGAGGCGTCCGCAATTGTGATTAAATTGCGGTTGGTCGATCTGCATCAAAATCCGCTCGGACGCGAGGTCCACCTGCGCCGGATTGCTTGCGCTGACTTGGAATTCTGAAACGTGGCTTGTGTGATCGAACTTCGGTGGTGCTTCACTGCGGCGCGGAGCGCTGTAGTAAACGTAGCACTTTCGATTCTCCTTGAACTTCGGATGGAACGCCAGCCCAAGAATGCCTCGTTCATCAAACCCCTGGTTCAACTTCGCGAGCTTGCTCCGCAAATCCAGAAACAGTTGGTCGGACAACTTGCCATCCTTGTTCAGCACGTGAACGGTGCCGACCTGATCCACTATCAACAGCCTTCCCGAGCCATCCGCCAGCGCCGTCAGCACCGTCGGCGAGGTGAACCCCTCCGCAACCATCTTCAAGCTCACCGCCTGCGCGGCGCCGCACATCAACAACGATCCCAGCAGCAGAATTATACGCATCGGGCGATTGTATGGATTGATTCCATTCGGACAAGCGCCTTTGCGCCATTGGGGCGCAACTGGACACCGGCACCGCTGTAGGCCGCGTGCCCTCACGCGGCCCATTACTGGCACTCTTCCATTGACACCGATACTTTATCCGCTATACTCGCCCCGATGACTTGGATCACCCAGTCTGCGTCCGTGCCGGTCCGTGCCACCCCTCCTCCAAAGTCTCGGCGCAAGAGGATCTCTTTGCTTCCTTGTGTAAGCCTTACTAATCCATCAGATAAATTCGACCCGGACAAATCCGGACAAAACCCCCTCCCCC
>DASRHX010000164.1:0-2496 GCA_035650295.1 Bryobacteraceae bacterium
GTACCGGCGGTGAACCACCGTTACCGATAGAGGTCCGCGAATTGGGTCGCGCGATACACTCAAATAGGTAGGCCTGAAATGAGCTCCAAGCGATACGCGGTGGTCATTGAGCAAACGGCAACGGGCTATTCCGCATACTCGCCGGATGTGACCGGATGCGCCGCCGTGGGCGATACCGAAGAAGAGACCCGACGCAACTTTCAAGACGCGCTGGCCGACCACTTCGAAGCCATGCGCGAAGTCGGCGAGCCCGTGCCCGAACCGCATACGTCGGTGGATTACGTCGAAGTCGGGTCCTGATCTCCCTACTCGCTACTCATACCTCAACGCCTCAATCGGATCAATCTCCGCCGCTTTCATGGCTGGATAAATCCCGAACAGCACCCCAACCGCCACCGACACCCCAAATGCGATGATCACCGACGCCGGCGACACGATCGTCTTCCACTCCGCCGTCCGAGCGATCACCCACGAAAGGAACATCCCAAAGCCCACGCCCAGCAGCCCGCCGCCGGTGGAAATCAAAATGCTTTCGGTCAGGAACTGCCGCACAATGTCCCTCCGCCGCGCGCCCGTTGCCCGCCTGATGCCAATCTCGCGCGTGCGCTCCATCACGGTCGCAAGCACGATGTTCATAATCCCGATGCCGCCCACGAGCAGTGAAATCGCCGCGATCGCCACCATCACATACGTGAATATCGTCTGCGTCCGCCGCTGCTGCTCGAGCAGCGCCGCCGGAATCGTTACCGCGAAATCCTGCGTGTTGTTGTGCGTCGAATTCAGCACCGCCGTCACCACGCGCGCCGCCTGCACGCTGTCGGCGTCCTGCTTGAGGCGAATGTCGATCCCGTCCAGCTCATCCTTCAAATAACTGCTCATGTCCCAGAACCGGTAGCGGAACGTGTTAAACGGGATGTAGACGATGTTGTTCAGGTCCTCCATCTTTCCGCCCGAACTCTTCGCCGTCGCCGGAATCGTCTCGGCCAGCACGCCGATCACTTCCAGCCAGTTGTCGTTTACCTTCACGAATTTCCCCACGGCGCCCGTGTACCCCAACAAGCTCGTCTTCGCGCCCTGCCCCAGCACGCATACCGACGCGCTCGACGCCTCGTGCTCCTCGGTGAAGAACCCGCCTTCCAGCAGCCGTAAATTGTGAATCGTCGAATACTTGGGCGAGACGCCAATCAGCTCCGGCATATCTCCCGTCGGTTTTGGCAGCACTCGCGCCGGCCGCAACGTCCTTCGCGGCGACAGCATCTCCAGGCCGTCGATATTTGATCGAAGGATCCGCAGGTCTCGCTGCGTCAATCCCGGCGACGACCGCCGCCGCTGCTGCAGCTCCTCTTCGCTCGACACGGGCCGCGAATCGACCAATACGTTTCGCACGCCCAGCGTTTCGATGAATCGCAGCGATTCCTCGCGCGCCCCGGCGCCGATCGACAACATCCCGATCACCGACCCCACGCCAAACACAATGCCGAGGGCCGTCAGAAAGGTCCGTGTCTTTTGCGCGCGTAAATTGTCGATCGCCAGGAATATTTCCGTCGTCATTTCTTCCCTAGCGCCGACATCGCCCCGCCACCCGTGGCCTTCTTTGTGCTCTCTTCGGGATTCGCCATCGCAACCAGTTGGCCTTCGTTCAACCCCTTGATCACCACCTGGCTCTCGCTCCGCTGCACCATCTCAATGTCTTTGGGCCTATATCCGTCGGGCGTCTTCACAAAAACGTATTTGCGCCCCTCGGCTTCAAACAGCGCTTGTGCCGGAATCCACGTCACACCCTTTCGCGTGCCCGTCACGATGCGCAGTTCTACGCTCATCCCCGGACGCAATTCCGCCACGGGGTTCTCGATCGCCACGCGGCAATCGAAGTGCCGGTCCCACGGCGGACCCGCTGTCCCGCCGATCGTCTTGATTTTTCCCAGCAGCTTCTTCCCCGGCGCGGCCACCACCGACAACTCCGCATGCTGACCGACTCCAATGTGCCCGCGGTCCAACTCGCCAATGCGCGCCGTCGCCTCCCAGTTACTCAAGTCGGGAATTTGCGCCACGGCCTTCCCCGGCCGTGCAATATCGCCCACCTGGTACGGCGGCAGATACATGCCCCAACGTAGGTTCCCCTCGTCATTCTGCTGAATCGCCGCATACCCCGCTGCCTTGGCCTTCAGCGTCATCGCGTCAATGTTCTTCCGTGCCGTAGTGGCCTTCACCTTTGCCTTTGCCTGCCCCGCCTCTTGAATTGCGATCCCGCTGCGCGCCGTCGCCATGCGGTTCGTCAAGTCCTTCTCGATCTTCTGCAACTGATCCTTTGCCGCCTCCAGCGCCATTTCGTTTTGCCGCACCAGCAGCCTCGGCAGAATCTCGTTCCGCTGCATCTCGATCTCGGCCAGTTGTACGTTCGCCTGCGCCTGCAGGACCGCATAGCGAGTCTCTTCCTCTTTCGCTTCGGCTTCGGCCTTGGCCTGCGCAATCTGCTGTTCGGCCTCCGCCAGATCC
>DASRHX010000165.1:0-5084 GCA_035650295.1 Bryobacteraceae bacterium
GGCCGGAAGGCGGGCTCACGCGGGCACAGATTCCGGGCGCGGTGAAGCGGGCCTTCGAGACGCCGGTCGACATGGCGCCGTTGAAGTCGCTGGTAAACGGAAATTCCAAAATCCTCATTTGCTTCGACGACAACTGCCAGCCGTTTCCGCCATCGAAGAGGCCGGACATCCGGGAACTGATGCTCGAAGCTCTGCTGCCGATGTTGTACGAAGCGGGCGTGAACAAGCAGAACATCCGGTTGATTTGCGCGGTTGCGCTGCACCGCAAGATGAAGCGGCACGAACTCGAATTCATGGTCGGCGAGCGCGTGATGAGCGAGTTCTACCCAGCCCAGTTGCAGAACTTCGACGCCGAAGCTCAGGAGGAACTGGCCTACCTAGGCGAGACCGAAAAAGGCGAGCCGGTGGAGGTTTCGCGATACGCCGTCGAAGCAGACCTCGTGATCTATCTCGACTCAGTGCAAATCCCATTGAATGGCGGGCACAAGAGCGTCGCGGTGGGGCTGGGAACGTATAAGACCATTGCCGCGCACCATTCGCCGCACATGACCAAGGACGTGCCGCACGTGATGCAGCCGGACGGTTCGCACATGCACGAATCGATCGAGCGCATTTCGCGAGTGGTGAGCAAGCACGCCAAGATCATGGTGCTCGAAGCGGCGATGAACAACGCGACGTACCCGGACTACATGAATCACCTGGGCATTCCGGACCGCGACTGCAACGCGGTTCAACTGGCGATCAAGAAGATCACGCCGCTGAGCATGATGATCACGCCGGAGCCGGTACGGCGGAAGATTTTCACGTCGGTCCCTGGCGACAATTCACCGATGGAGATCCATGCGGGGACGATCGACGGCGTGCATCCGAAGACGGTGATGGCCCTCAAACGGCAGTTGTCCGTGAATGTGCCGAAGCAATACGACACGCTGGTGTTCGGGTTGCCGGACTTGAGCCCGTATGCGATTGACGCCCGCATCAATCCGGTGTTGGTGCTGAGCGACGTGTTGGGCTACGTCTTTAACTGGTTCTACAATCGACCGCTCGTGCGCGAGGGCGGCACCGTGATTCTGTTAAATCCGGTGTTCCAGGTGTTTCATCCGGAGTATCACACAGCGTACGAGCAGTTCTGGCACGAAGTGTTGCCGGAGACGACCGATCCGATGGAGATGCACAAGCGATTTCAGGAAAAGTTCGCCTTTGACGAGAAGTTGCGCAACGATTACCGGAATAAGTTCGCTCATCACGGGTTCCATCCCTTCACGGTGTGGTATTGGGCGACGTATCCGCTGAAGTATTTGTCGCAGGTAATTATGGTGGGGCCGAAGACGGATTTTGTGGCAAGGCGGCTGGGAGTGAAGTGGGCTGGGTCGGTGGACGCAGCATTGGAAATGGCGCGCAGGAACGGACGGGACGACGTGGTGGCGTTGACCTTACCGCCGTTTTTCTACGTCAATGTAGGTTAACTTCCTTGTAAGAAGTTCCGGAATCGTGAGTTTCTTGCTCGCGGGGGCAGGCCTCGTTCGCTGTAAGTGTGTGAATCCTAGTGCCGAATAAGGTGTGGCACGCTGTGTGCATAGTCCGGTGCAGGAGGTCGCGATGACTCTAAAATCAATCACACCATTTGCATTGGCCGGACTTTTAGTTACGGCATCTGTCGGGGCAAGCCCCGTTCCTCAGGCAGCGCAGGAACAGCAGGCGCAGAAGCCGGACCAGAAGGCCGACGATGAAATGGCGGGAAAGGTGCGCGACGCACTGAAACAAAACCAACTGCCAGCCGAGGCTTCGAGCCGCATTGACGTGGCTGTGAAGGACGGCCAAGTCACGTTGAGCGGAACCGTTAAGACACAGCAGGAAAGCGATCAGGCGCAGCAAGTCGCAGTTGGCATTGCCGGCAGTGGCAAGGTCGTCAATTCCATTGAAGTGAAGCCTTAAAGATCAGGTCTGGCCATGAAGTACATCTTGGCCTTTGTGGCTGGTGTGCCTCGGATTCTGATTCTGTTGTGGATGATCGTTGGGCGGGTTACCGATAAGCCGGGATCCCGGTAATCTGCTCGCCGATAACGAGGGCATGGATATGGTCCGTGCCCTCGTAAGTTTTTACGGTTTCGAGATTACACATGTGACGGAAGATGGGGTAGTCGTCGATGATGCCGTTGGCGCCGAGTAAGTCGCGGGCGGAACGAGCAATATCGAGGGCGATCGAGACATTGTTCCGCTTGAGCATGGACACGTGTGCTGCCTCAAGCCTGCCTTGATCCTTCAAATGCGCCGCATGATGCACGAGTAGTTGTGCCTTGGTGATTTCAGTAATCATGTCGGCTAGCTTCACCTGTACCAGTTGATGCGACGCGATAGGACGGTTATCGAACTGCTTGCGATCGACGGAGTATTGGCGCGCGGTCTCGTAGCATTCCATTGCCGCTCCGATGACACCCCAGGCGATTCCATAGCGGGCTTGTGTGAGGCAGGCTAGGGCCGCGCGGAGTCCTTTCGCGCCGGGAAGCATGGCCGAGGAGGGCACCCGGCAATCGGATAAGGTGAGACTCGAGGTGACGCTGGCGCGCATCGAGAGCTTGCCATGGATGTCGCTCGTGGTGAAGCCGGGTGTGCCCTTCTCGACCAGAAAGCCACGAATCGTTTCGTCAGTCCGGGCCCAGACCAGGGCCACGTCGGCGATGGAACCGGATGTGATCCAGGTCTTTTCGCCGTTCAATACCCAGTGATCGCCATCGGAGGTGGCACGGGTTTTCATGCCCGCCGGGTTCGAGCCAAAGCCGGGCTCTGTAAGTCCGAAGCAACCAACCTTGCGGCCGGCGGCCAACTCGGGCAGCCAGCGCTGCTTTTGCTCGTCCGTGCCGAAGGTGTAGATGGGATACATCACCAGCGCGCCTTGCACACTGCAGAAACTGCGCAGGCCGGAGTCGCCACGCTCAAGCTCCTGCATCACGAGGCCGTACTCGACGCTCGACATACCCGCGCAACCGTAGCCATGCAGGCTTGAGCCGAGGAAGCCCAGTTCGCCTAGCGTTGGGATGATTTGCGTGGGGAAAAGGCCATCCCGGTAGCAGTCGCGGATAAGAGGAATGAATTCCTTGGTTATGTAGTCGCGCGCGGTGCGGCGAACCAGAAGTTCGTCCTCGCTGAACAGCGAGTCGATGAGCATGTAATCGACGCCTCGGAAGGCCATATGGGATCAGTTTAGCGTGGGGCTAGGGAATGGTCGATTTGCAGGCTCGATCTAGGGTGATTCTGAGCCCGTTTAAGGTAGAAACATTTGTTCAACTTTTGTTTGTGCGATGCCATACTTCCGGTTATTGAGTAACAGGACCATAGTCCTACTTGCTCGCTACAAACAGAGGAGAGAAGAGAAATGGAAAAGTATGGAGCTAAAGTCCTGGCTTTGGCCGCGGCAGTGTGGATGGCGCCAGCCGGTTTTGGAGGGATGATCGTGCAGCCGACGGCGATTTCGTCGCCGCAAGGCTCACTGAATACCCCGGGGTACGAGCTGACGCAGATCGTCAATCAGAGCGGTTTGAGCGCCGGCTACACAAGCGGCGTCACGGATTTCGCGACCTATCTCGGAAGCGCGACACACGACAGTGGCACAGATCCAACGATCAATACGGGGTTCACGAACACTGGAGGCGGGTTCCCGCAGCAGATCACCTTTAACCTCGGCAGCGTAATCTCAATCGCCGGCCTTGGTTTCTGGGCCACGTCCAATGCTGGCACGGTAACGCAGTTCCGGCTATTTACCGACATCGACGGCGACCCGACAAACGGTGTCGGTGTTCAATTGGGCGGTACGTTCAACGCGCTCCCCAACGGAGGCACGGCGGGTCCGGGGCAGGTCTTTTCGTTCGGAGCCACGTCCACGCAGTTCATTCATTTGTACGTGGACAATACGCAGTTGGGAACCGGTGCGATCCCTGGTATCGGCGAGGTAGCCTTCGATGCTGCAGCGCAGGTACCGGAGCCGGCTACGACGGCGCTGGTGTTGATGGGATTGGCGGGCATCGCGCTCCGCCGGAAACGGTAGGTTCGGACTACTGAAGAGGCGCGGGGAGTCGACCTCCGCGCCTCATTTGAGGGCGAGGAGCTCTTTCTGGAGTTGGCGCGAGCGTGTGCTGAGGGAGCGGAGCTGACGCATGTCTTCCTCGGCGGAGGAGATGGCGGTTTGGATTCGGGAGATGTCGGTGCGGCCGGCGGAGGATCCGTCTGTGCGGTTTTCGAGTTGCAGGCTGAGGGTGCGAAGCGAATCGGTGGCCTCTCGGTAGCGGCCGAGGATGTTCGTGATATAGGCCTCGCGGCGGCGGGCGAGATCTTCGAGATCCTCTGAGAGCGTGCGGACGCGTTGGAGGCTGCGAACATTCTGTTCGCTTTCTGATCTGAGCGATCTGAGCGACGCTTCCAATTGAGCTGAGCGTGCATCCTTCTGCCGGTTGGCCTCCTGGAGCGCGACGATCTGCTCGGTATTGGCGTCGATGCCCTTGCGAAGAGCGGCTTCGGTCTCGCGGAGCTGACGATCATGCTCCTGAAAGTTGGACAGCCGTTGCTCAAGCTCGGTCCATTTGGCCCTGAGATCGGCAAGCGCCGATTCGGACTTGCCGAGTTGCTGGTCTTTGAGGCGGATGAGTTCAACGAGGTCGGCTTCTCGGCGCGGGTACTGCGTGGACGGCGCCCCGGTGCGAAGAGCACCTGCCGGCTGCGGGGAACTGGGAACCGGAATCGGCTGGCCGAGGGCTTGCAATCGTTTCTCCGCCTCGGCGAGACGCGCGCGAAGGTCGGCTTCCGTTTGACGCCATGCTTCCGAGTCCGTGACGGTGGCGCGGCTGGCAACCGTTCGCCAATACACAATGCCGCCGATGCTCAGAATCGCGACGGCGAAGGCCGTCAACCACCACTTCATTACTTCAGCGTCCTTTCGCGGAAAACTGTCTCCGCGGGCGTGAGTGTATCTCACGTCCATCAGAGGTGACAACTACGTCGAGCGTGCCGCTACGGCCGCGCGGAAGTTCGACCTCGGCTGTATACTGTGCGCGGGTAACCTGGTCGAAGGCGCGCGAGACGGCGTCGGGGAT
>DASRHX010000166.1:0-7874 GCA_035650295.1 Bryobacteraceae bacterium
CGGCTGCGCAATCTCGACACGAACAACTTGGCGCCCCGGTTGGGAATCACGTACATGTTGACGAGCGACCGCAAGACGGTGTTGCGCGCCGGTTTCGGCAGCTCCTTTGTGGAAGCGGGCCAAGGTGGAGGGCAGTTGTACAAAAACCTTCCATTCTTCTTCTCAAACGTGCTTGCGACCGATCAGAATGCGGCGCCACCGCGGCGGCTTTCGCAGGGACTGGACGCGCCTGTTCCGCCGAATATCAACAACAAGGTGGAACTGTCCAGCGGCAACCCAACCGCGTGGGACTACGGTTTGAAGTCTACCAATACGATGCAGTGGAGCCTCGGCATTCAACGGGAGGTGTTGCCGGATCTCCTTGTGGACGTGTCCTACGTCGGAACGCGGACGCTGGGCCTCATCTCTAATGTGAACATCAACCAATCCGTACCTGGCGCCGGCGCGCAGCCGCAGCGGCGGCCCTTCTTCGCATTGAACCCCAACGTAACAAACATCACCTACCGCACGAACTTTGGCGCGGCGAAGTATCACTCGATGCAAACGCGCTTGGAGAAGCGTGCGCGCGGCGGATTGACGATGTCATTGGCTTACACGTGGTCGCATTTCTTGAGTAATGGCGGCAACATCAACGGGGGCGGAAACGCACCGCCGCAGGATGCGAGATGCTATCGCTGCGAGTGGGGTTCGATGCCCGAGGACCGGCGGCATATAGCCGTGTTCAACCATGTGTGGGAGCTCCCTTTTGGCAGAGGGAGGAAATTTGTCACAAACGGGCCGGCGGCGCTGATCCTGGGCGGATGGAGCGTAAACGGCATCTGGTCGATGTCGACGGGCGAGCACTTCACGGCAACGGCAGCCGCGGCGGTGTCAAACTCGGCGGGCGGCGGTGGCGACCGGCCGAATCGGATCGCCAACGGTAATCTCCCGAGCGATCAACGGACGATCGACCGCTGGTTTGACCTGACAGCCTTCGCCACACCCGCTCAGTTCACGTTCGGCAACTCGGGCCGTGGCATCCTGGTCGGTCCCGGAAACTTCAACGTAGACGCCGGCATCCACCGGCAATTTTCGATTGGCGAAAAATTCAAGCTGACATTTCGCTGGGAGATGTTCAATGCGTTCAACCGCGCGAATTTCGGCAACCCGAACGCGGCAATCGGCAATGTTCAGGCAGGACAGATCAGCGGTACAGCGCCGGCGCGCATTCAGCAGGCGGCGCTGAAATTTCTGTTCTGATATGGAGCGACCTGTCAAGCCTAGGGGTCTGACGGTTTGAATTCCGGGCCGGTTTTGCTCTGCAAGGAGGGGAACCGGCCTTTCCGTTTTGGACAGCAGGGCCGATGACAGCGAAGAAGCAATGGCGACGATTGATTGCGGATTCCGGGGCGAACGTGAACATCATTCCGGGTTGAAGGTGAATGGGATTCCGGGGTGAACGTGAATGGCGGTTCCGGCGGGAAGGCGAATGGTATTCGCACGATCCCGGAATGGCATTCACGATGGCCCGGAACGATTTCCACAGGCGGGCGGCGATGGCTGCTCGAACCGCATGTGGCTTTTGATCCATTCCAGGTGTTTCTTCGTCCAGGCTTTTATGCCTTCTGGCGCTCGTTGCCCGTGGCGCAGGAGAAACTTGCCCAAACGATGGCTCGCGCGGAGTTGATCCTTCTTGGCGGCTTCGCGCGAACCAGGTCGCGCAGCGCTTCGTGCGCGGCGTCGGGAACCCAAACAGCGGTCAGATCGCCCGAGCGGTAACAGGGGGCCAGCTTCTCCGCATCGCGGCGGTCGGTCTTGATCCGGTCGCCGGCTTTCGTGGGGACCAGCGTGGGAGCGATCACTTCACAGGCCACGCCAAGTTGGGTGAGCTGCCAATACAGGACATAGCCCGTGGGACCAGCCTCGTAGCAGACCTTCAGATGTTGCACCGGGCCCAGCTTGGCGATGAGCTTCCGAATCGATTCCGCCCGGTTGGGGATGATTCCCAGCGAGCGGACCTCGCCGCCAGCTTCAGCCACCGCCACGGCGATCGTGGAGGCATGGACATCCAGACCAACAAAGCGTACTTTAGTCATTTGCGACCAGTTCCTTTCCTATGCGGCTCTGCGCCGCGGCGTTCATCTCTTCGCAGCCTAACCCGCGCTACTGCGATGAGTTGGTCGCTCCATAGTGACTGAGTCGGGGAGGCCTTCTCAACATGTCGAAGCGCACCGATCGCCAGAATTCGCGAGCTGGCACGAAGAAGCGGAAGCGATTCCCGCTAAACACGATTCATGGCACCAGAAAACTATTGCGAGCAGGAGTAGAATGACTGCACGAGGCGCTCCATGATGAAGGTGTCCAGGCGCAAGGTGTTTCACGCACTCGCCGCAACCGGCGGTGTCACAAGTGGTCTTTTTGTCAGCCGTGCCGATGCTCAGGTTACTCCGGACCTCCTGCGATTCCGTCCCGAAGTTGAGCCGCTCGTCACCCTGATCGAGCAAACCCCGCGAGAAAAATGTGCGGACGTCGTTGCCGATCAACTCCGAAGAGGCACCTCCTATCGCCAGATCATGGCGGCACTGTTCCTCGCCGGGATTCGGAATGTCAACCCGCGTCCACCGGGATTTGCTCTGCACAGTGTCTTCGTCATTCATTCCGCTCATCTCCTTAGCCTCGAAGCCCCGCCGAATGCTCGTCTGTTTACCCTGTTCTACGCGCTCGATCACTTCAAGGCTGCTCAGGAACGCGATGCTGCTAATCAGACCGGCGGCGACTACACAATGCGGCCGATTGGCGGCCGCCTACCTTCGCCGGACCGTGCAGCAGCCGAGTTTTTAGCGGCAATGGAGGCATGGGACTCCGAACGGGCCGAACGAGCGGTGGTCAGCCTTGCTCGCTATCAGAGCCCTGCCGCAGTTACAGCGCTATTGTGGTCGCTCGGCGCGCGCGATTACCGCAACATCGGCCATAAGGCCATCTACGTCGCGAACGCAGCACGAACTCTTCAGACCATCGGTTGGCAGCATGCCGAGCCGGTCTATCGATCCGTGACTCTTAGCCTCACCGACTTTGGGAAAGAGCGGAAACTGAACGGCTATGCCTTTGATGACCAGTGTTACAGAGGCAACGTCAGGCGCGCGGCGGAAGTCCTCGCCAAACTGGCCAATGGCTGGCAAGCGCAATCGTCAGATTCCGCGCAGACGCGAAGCGTTGTGGAAGCAATCCGCACGGGCACGCCCGATGAGGTCTGTGCGAGCGTGGCTGGCCGCCTGACGAAAGGCGCCACGGCAGGCACGATCTGGGACGCTGTCCATCTCGGGGCAGCGGAACTCAGAATGCGCGCGAATGCCGCAATGGCAATCGGGTCTATCCATGCGGTTACCTCCGCGAATGCGCTGCACTATTCATATCTGGCCGCGAGCGACCCGGCAACCCGATTGCTGATTCTCCTCCAGGCCGCTGGTTGGGTGACGCAGTTTCGTACCTTCGGCGAAGCGCGCCCGGAGAGTCTTCGATCCCGGTCGATTTTCAGTTTGGAAGCCGGCGAGGCTGCCACGCCGGAGGAAATTCTCGCCGCCATCCCCGCAAATACAGATGCCGCTGCATCGAGGGTCTTCAAACTAGCGGCCGAACCTGCTGCGCGCGCGGCCTTCCTCGGTGCTGCGGTGGGTTCCACAGTCTCGAGGGCAGACGAAGTTCACTACTACAAATACCTCGCGGCACTGATCGAAGACATCCCGTTGATCAGCGCCGAATGGCAACCCCATCTCCTGGCCACCTCGGTCTACTATTTGAAGGGCGCGAAAGATCCCGTATCTGCGCCGGTCAAACGCGCGCAGGAAATCCTGCACGCGCTTCCGGGTTGAGCCGCCAACGATTCGGGAGCCGCGATCAAAGTCCAGCCTCATTATTCGGGCAGTACATTGCGGTAACCCATGCAAAACGGCGGCCTTTCAGCCACCGTATCTCATTGATTCTATTGGTCGGGGCGGGGCGATTTGAACGCCCGACCCCCTGCGCCCAAGGCAGGTGCGCTACCAGGCTGCGCTACGCCCCGACATGCTGCAACTTTGATTTTAAATCAGTTTTTCTCATCGCGCCGAGTTTGTTTTCCCGAGGTCGCGGCGAGCCATTTCGAGATCGCCGTTACACGGCACAAAAGCAAGGAGCGCTAGCCCGTATGTTTCACGAGTAGCTGAGTAAGTGCGCGGGAAGGCCGTTCAGTGACCGTGCACGGTGCCTACCGGGGCTGGGTGGCACCCGGGCAAGCGAGTGCAGGCGATTTCGGTCGCCTCCGGCAGTCCGCACAGTACATTTCCGGCATTTTCGGACACAGGGGTCCGAGTCAAAAAAACTAGGAATCGTGAAGTTGTTTGTTTGCCCCGCCGATTTCCGCTCTCAGCAGCGTAGCGCGCTCCAGACCCGGCCGAACAGCTCTGGCCAAGCGTAACCGCTGGACATCGACACCAGCACACGCCGCGTACTGAACCGGATGTGCGCGCCGATTTTCAGTAGGCGCAATCGAATCGTCTGAACCTGTGCTCTTGCCATCTCGGTGCCCGCCAGCGCCAAGCGCCGCAGCGCTTCCATCAGCACGTAGGCCGCCGCCGACAGATACAGCCGCAGTTGGTTGGCCCGCTTCGTCTCGGCGCTCATGCGATCCGCAAACAAGCTCATCTGCTCCTTGATCCGGTTTTCCATCTCACTGCGGGCGCAGTAGAGTTGTTCGTACAACTCACGCGGCCGGCACTCATCGGCCTGCAGCGAGGTGACCAGGTAGCGCGGATTCTCCTTGCCCCCGATCTGCTCGGCCTTGGCCACCACGCGCCGCGCCCGCGACCAACTGCTGCGCCTGCGCTAGCGGAACTCGGTGAAGACTCGCGCGGGCTTGCCCGTGCGTCTGGATTCCACCGCCGCCTTACGCAGCGCCTTGCCGGTGCGTTTCCGCAACCGCTCGTTGCGCGCCAGGCCGAACACGTAGGAGACGTGGTTGTCCTCGCACCAACGCATCAGCTCCTCGCGGCAGAATCCGGAGTCGGCGCGCAGTACGATCCGCACTTGGCTCCAGCGCTCACGGATCTGCCCGACGATGCGCCGGATCTCGTCCAAGCTCCCGGCACTGGCATCCTGGTTGGCTTCCCGTAGCCGCGCGCACAGAATCTGGTTGCCGCAGAAGATGTACAGCGGCAGGTAGCAGTAGTGATCGTAGAAGCCGTGAAAGAACCGGCCCTCCTGGTGCCCATGCAACACCGTGTCGGTGGCGTCCAGATCGAGAACGATCTGTAGTGGTGGAGCGGACTGTGATTCCAGGAATAGATTTACCAGTAGACGGTCGATGGACTCTTCCTCGTAGCGGATCTTCTTGTAGCGGTCCCTCTCGGCCCCATTCGTTCTGGTACGCTCCAGCCGGCACAGCGTGCTTTTGCTTGCCATTGCCGTTTCCGGCTCGCGCTTGCCCGCCAGCACGCTCATCAGCGGGTCGTGCCGAAGTTGGTCGTGATCGTTGAGGTCTTCATAGCCGAGTGCGAGACCATAGACGCGCTGGCACAGCATCTCTTCGACGCTATGCTCGATGCGTTCCTGCGAGCGGAAGTCGGTGAAGCAGGCCGCCAACCGCGACAACAGCCCGATGCGCCGATCGGTCTGCCGCAGCAGCAGAGCGCCGCCGTCGCTGGTCAGCGTGCCGCCGCCAAAATCGGCCACCACCGATCGTGAAAAATGAGCTGCAAACTCGAACCGCTCTTGGCTACACTCTGTCATAGCGAAGGCCTCCTCCTGCCGGTCGCTAACTGCTGTGTGGAAACTCAGTTATGCCTCAAGAGAAGGCCTTTTGCCATACCTGTTGTGAAACTTGCGGGCTAGCGCAAATCGCCGCCTATAGATTGCGCATGAAGGCGACGAGGTCCGCTTTTTCCTGCGAGCTCAACCGCAATTCGAGGATCAGGTTGAAAAACTCCACGGTATCCTCGAGCGTCATCAGCCGGCCGTCGTGTAGGTAAGGTGGTGAATCCTGGATGCCCCGCAACGGAAAAGTCTTGATGGGACCGTCGGCTGAGGCCATCATTCCATTTATCTTCCGCGGTTTGAAGAACCGCTCTGCTTGTAAGTTGTGCATCAGGTTGTCCGTGTAATATGGCGCCGGATGGCACGTTCCGCACTTCGCTTTCTCGAAGAACAGAGTCTGGCCGCGCAACTCCGCGGGGCTCGCCTTCGCCAGCTGCAGCTTGCCGTCGATGCCAAGCTTCGGTGCGGGCGGAAAATCCAAAAGCGCCTGGAACTCCGCCATGAAGTGAACCTGGCTACCGCGGTCCAGGATATTCACTCCTTTCTTGGTGGCGATTACCGGGTCTCCGTCGAAGTACGCCGCGCGTTGCTCAAACTCGGTGAAGTCTTCCACACTCTTCAACGCCCGCTGCGAACCGAACAGGCGCTGAATGTTTACTCCGCGCAGCGAGGGTGTCTCAATGCGATGCCGGAATTCCTGCGGGCGGATGTCGCCGACCAGGTGAGTCGCGCCGTTGGTATGTCCATTGACGTGGCATTCGAAACACGTGACCCCACGGTGCGGCCGCGCGCTTCGCCGATCTTCCGTCTGATTGAACTGTTGCTGTGCGAATGGCGTGACCAAAAGTCGCACGCCCTCCAATTGCTTCGGGTTGAGAAGCCCGTTAAACAGTTGAAAGAAGTTCTCTATGGTTACCAGCTTTCCCTGTGAGACATCACCAAGGTCGGGCCGCGTGGTCAGAAAGATCGCGGGCGGAAACTCAGGGAGTACGTGGTCCGGCAGGTCGAAATCCAAATCGAAGCGAGTCAGATCCCGGTCCTCTTGCTTTTTGATCTCATCAATGTGGAACTTCGGGAAAAGCATTCCGCCTTCGGGATGATTGGGGTGCGGCAGTGGCATAAAGCCGAGGGGAAACAAGTCTTGTTCGCGGATTTGCTCAGGGCCCGTTTGCGCAAGTTTCTCCCAGGTTGTCCCTCCGCGAAGCTTTACCCGCACGCCTTCCTGAATAGGCTTACCGCGCGTCATTGTTCTGCCTTTTGCTGGACGATTACTCAGGTCGTAGCGCTCCTCCAAAAGTGACATCTGACGCTTCATGATGCCCGCCTTCGCAGCGCTCATGCGGGACATGATACTTCCGAAGTCCTCTTGAATGACTACGGGCGAGTAACTTGATGGTTTGGTTCCACTCTCTTGCGCAAAGAGCGCGCTCACAAGTATCACGAGGCCCGCCATGAACAGGGCCGGGGTCCCTATTTTCGATGGAGTCTTCACGATCCTTCTCCTTACTGTTTGTGGTCAAGTGGAGTTTTGGCTGGCCCGCTCATTACTTTCCCTGTGGGGTAAAAGCGGGAGCCATGACACGGGCAGTCCCAAGTGTCTTCAGCGTAGTTCTGGAAAACGTGTCTCGATTGAATGGTTAGCAAGCGTCCTGCCAATACCACCAGTGCATCGCTTGAGCATGTTCCAAGGGAAGAATATTCCCTGGGCGCGAGAATGGAATGTATATTGTTCTCGATTTCAGACTTCGTAAGCGCTCCTCGATGGAGCGGCGTTGCCAACCGCAACCCGGTATTTGATAGCGTAGTTTGTTGATCTGTAGGGAAGACTTTCCATGGAACTCCATCCGCCTAGCCCTTTCCGCGGCCTGCTTCTGCTGTTAATCGCGGCCATGGCTGTCGCGCAGACGCCGCGCACGGCAGGAAATAGCCCCGGCACAGATACAACCCTTCTTTCGCTTTTGGACAAGAACTGCACCGGTTGCCACTCGAAGGCCAACTCCTCGGGAGGTCTGGTCGCTTCGACCGTGGAAGATCTCTTAGCCGGCGGAAAGCACGGCCCGGCTATCATTCCTGGTAATTCCAATGACTCCGTCCTGATGCAGCATGTA
>DASRHX010000167.1:0-5174 GCA_035650295.1 Bryobacteraceae bacterium
GCATCCGCCCGCGCAATGAGACATCAAGATTGGACAATGGTTCATCCAGTAAAAACAGCTTCGGCTTTCGCACCATTGCTCTGCCAAGAGCTACTCGCCTTCGTTCGCCGCCCGAAAGTTCGCCCGGAAGGCGCCTCAGCAAGCTGCCAATCTCCAGCAATTCAGCCGCCTGTTCCACGCTCCGTTTTGTTTCCGTGTTGTCCACGTTCCTTAACCTCAATCCGAGCGCCATATTTTCATATGCGCTCAAATGCGGAAACAGCGCGTCGCTCTGGAACACCATTGCCACATCCCTCTCATGCGGCTTCAGCTCATTGATCACTTGCCCGTCCATCGAGATTGTTCCGGTGCAAGGCCGCTCAAGACCGGCTATTAAACGTAACATGGTCGTCTTGCCCGATCCGGACGGTCCTGCAACCACCAGCAACTCCGCGTCACCAACCTCCAAACTCAGTCCGTCCAGCGCGGTGGCGCTCTCTCCCCTTGTGGTGAGATACACCTTGCTCAAGCCGCTCACAACCAGTCGCGCCATGCTCAGGACTTCGTACCCTCACCCACCTCGAAACTCAACCTCGGACGTTCTTAATAGTAGACAATCTCCAGAACGGGGCGATTGGCGGGTGTGGCGTTGTCGCCTGAATACCAGCCGATGTAATCGCTTGCGCCATCGTCGTTGTCATCCAGCGAGAAATAGATGCGGAATTGCGTGATGCCGGTCTTGTCGATGAACAAGAGACCGTTCGCATCGAGGACGCCGTACGACCAATCCCCGTCGTTCGGAGCGTCCGTTAGCGATCCTGCCTGCGGGGCGTCCGCTGGCGCCTGGAAATCTCCGGTTTGAAGATTGGTGGACCCACCAAAGCCGCCCGTTCCTTTTACATCGATAAAACAGGTCCCATGGGTCGAAAACGGGTTGGTGCCCACAACCGTTCCGCGCCGGAGCCGAAGAGTGGCTGAAAGAATCACGGCGTCGTCGGGGATAGAAGAAGTATCAAAAGACAGGATGCTTTTGTGTTGCAGATCGAAGTCAAAGTCGCCAGCCCGCAACGCTGCCGAATCGGTCTCGTTCGGAAAGGCGAATGAACCGGTGTCAGACGTTTCGGGAAACTCAGTCACACGGCCGTCCAGCGCGCCCACAGAGACGAAGCTTTCCTGCGTGAAGGACTGGTCAGGGGTGGTTGCGTCCGCGGTGTTGGATTGCGGCGAATCGCCGTAGGCATTGAAGGCGCACACGCGGTAGTAATATGTCGTGCCGGGGACCACGCCGGTATCTGTATAGCCGTGCACGTCCGGGCCGACGATTGCGGCTGGCGTGAACGTATAGCCGCCATCGGCTGAACGCTCGATCCTGAAGCCGTCCTCATTGTTGGAACTGTTTGTCCACGTGAGCTGAATCTCGCTGGAGGACAACACGACAGCCCCAAGGCCGCTGGGCCCCGTGGGAAACGCCGGAAACAGGACACGGAAAAAGCACTTCGACAGGCCGCGGCTGTCCGTATACTCATAAGTTCCGCCCGGCCCAATTGTGGCCTGGTTCTCGAGGCTGACCCATTGGTTGAGGTCCTCAGAAGCTTCGATCTGGTAGCTGAAGTTCGGCTGGCCAGCGAGGCTGATGACGGTCTCATTCCTCACATCCATCGTCACGCGCAAACCGTCAGGCAACTCATAGCTGAACATAGCAGCCTGCGAATCCTGTACGATTAGCGCCACGAACAGCAGCGACATGCACTTCGCCAATACCAATGAATGATTTCGGCTCACGGGTCCCGTGAAGTTGTAAGGCGCTGTAAATCGCTCATAGTTTGTCCCCACGAGCAACCGCCTTGCCAGAACACTCCCGCTGCAACTTTGAGAACCGCTCCAACAGCCCCCTATTTTCAGTGTTCCACCCATGGCCAGAATTGAGGCACACGCCCAACAACCAGTCAGCCCTGTCGTGTACTTGGACAAACTCGGCGGCTAACCCAGGCCGGATCTACTTCCGCAGGCGGTAAAATTTCTTTCCGCCCGGCGCGATGGTGTTCGTGACGTAATGGTTTGTGCCAACGGTGACGGGGATCGCGGGGACGTTGCTCCAGACAGTCGCGGGAATTGCGTGGACCCATTGAAGAATGTAGCCGGAGGCCTCGTTCGTGGGCCAGGAGATGACCGCACGATTGTTGTTGAAGATGGCCCCGGTCAGTTTCGGTCCACCGCCGACGCCATTCACCGTGATGAAGACACCGTTCGGATAAGGGTTTTCGTCCCCATCGTTGGATGCCACCAGCAGCCGGCGGGTGGTCGAGCCGATTGGCACCAGCGCTGGATCGATCGAGACGCCCACGACGCGCGCGGAGCGGGGCGGAATCGTAAAGGGCGGTGTGGCGGTCAGTTCAATCCAGGGCGCAAGCGTGTCTGGGGTAATGGAGGTTACGTCCAACGGTGCATTGCCGTCGTTGAAAATGGTGAAGGAGGCCGTTTGGCCGAGAGCTTCGATGGCTTTGCCGAGGTTGATGCGAGGTATGGTGATATCGCTGGCTTTGGGATCAGTCACCGGATCACCGGTAATTGTCAATAGCGCGCGCACTTCGACCGGCGTGAGCAGATGACCCAAAGTTGAACGCGCAGCGGATTGCAGCGCCGCCACAGCGCCGGCCGCATACGGACAAGCGGCTGACGTGCCGCCGAAATTAGGGACATAATCGGTCGTATTGTAACCCTGGTTGCCAACTATGTCGGTTGTGTACGCTTGATGCGACGGGGCGAGGACGTCGAGAAACGGAGCGGTGTTCGAATAACGCGTCACCACGTCAGGGCCCGTGGCGTGATCGGTAGCCCAGCCAGTAGGACAGACCCCGGAAGGATACTTCGGGGCGCATGACTCAGCCGTAAGGCAATAAGTGCTGGTGCCGAAATTGGCATCGAACACTGCGCCGACGCCAATCACGCCGCTCAGGCAAGCAGGCGCGCCTATTGAATCGCAGTAGCCGCTGTTGCCCGACGAAGCAAGCAGTGTAATGCCCGCGTCGGCTGCATCAGCAGCTGCGCGTGCGTGAGGGGCTTGCGAGTCGTCACACTCGCTGTAATTGCGCCCGCCGCCGAAACTGGTGCTGATTACCAGAATGGGATTATCGGGATCATCATTCTTGTGTGAGATGCACCAGTCCCAGGCGGCAAGGATGTTGGCATCAGATCCGGACTCGCTGCTGCCGGGAGTGACCTTCAGTGCATAGATTTTGGCGTCGGGCGCGACGCCGCCGATGTAATCGCCCACCGTGCCAAGGTCGCCCGCGGCGATCCCGGCGCACGCTGTGCCGTGTGCATTGCCGAGCGGTATCGGGTCGGCATCGGAGTCGCCAAAATCGTAGCCCCCAATAACCTTGCTGTTGGGAAAGCCTCCGCCGCCGAGGCGCGGGTGGTTGTAGTCCACACCTGAATCGACAATGGCGATGGCTACCCCACTCCCGTTGTAGCTGGGTCGATAAAGGGCGGCGTTCATGAGTGGAATGCCTTGAGCCAGATTTGCTTCAACGGTTCGCGAAAGGTGGATGGATTCGACGCGAGGATGGCGCGCCAGTTTTGCAAGACCCTTGCGCGAGACCAGGCCCGAAAAGGCACTTTGATTTTCAAGAATGTGCCGGGGTTCGAATTCATCCGGCGCCATTGTGGCAAGCACTTCATCCTGCCGGTCTTTGACGGTGCGTTGCCATGCACGGAGCCGTGGAATCTGGTCCCACTCGCCTGTCCTTGGCCTGCCAGGAGGCGGGACGAGACTCACGATCACGTGCACTTCGTCGACACCCTGGTCCAACTGTTCGAGCACCTCGTGGGCAGCGGTAAGCTTTTGTTCAGGTGTGGCAACAGCGTCTTCTTTGAGCGCAGTCGTCATGAATCCATTGCCCCCAGTGCCCGAGTTAGTGACGGTCAACTCCAATGTCAGCGGCGTAATGCGAATGTCGGGCGAGCCGGTAACCACAATGCTTTTGCTGTATTCGTTGTCGGCTTCATTGCTTTCCGAAACCGCGCCACCTGCGTCGGCGCGAATCTTGATGTTATGAGTGCCCGCAGCCAGCGGGCCGACATTGAAATCGGTGTCAAAAGTAAAGCTATTTACAGGAAGGCCCCCGCTCAACGTCCACGTTCTGCGGACGGCATCGTCCACCAAAAGTTCGACGGTGAAGGTGGTGCTGACTGCCGCCTGGCCGTTGTTGACCACCGCCCAATCCACATAAACGGGATCGCTCGGCTGGAAGTTCGTGTCGTCAGTGGCCGTCCCCGACACTTTCGAGACGATCAATTTGTCGTTATAACCAGGCCGCTGATAAGGCGTAAGATTCGGCTGCGGCGGGCCCGAAACCGTCAACCGAATGTCGTCCAGATACCAGCCCTCAAATTCGACCGAAAAGTCGCTGAAGAACCAGAACCCAATGATGCGTTGCTGACCTACCCACGCACTTAGATCAAGCGTCACTTGTTCCCATCCCACAGTGGGTGTAGTCCGGATCCAGATCAGGGTTGTATTGTCCATCCAGACCTCGCACGAATCGATGCTCTCTTCAATCGATGGGATATTGATCCAGAACGTGAGGACTGGATTGGCCTGGCTGGCCAGGTTGACGTCGCGTTCCATATACGAATACATGTCGCTTTGGTAACGCGGTGCAAACACGGTCCCGGCGTTGCCAAAGCCGGCGCAATAGCCCATCCAACCGCCGGTGCGTGGTTGAACCGAACCCGTGGCTTGCACATCGGCCCACCAGGCGGGGTCACCCTCCGGTTCGTAATCGCCAACGCGCCAGGGATCTGGGAAAGCCTGCTCGAACCCTTCGAAGAACAACGTCGTTTGTGAGCCCAGGTTCCCACTGGCAAGCATTACTGAGGTTGCGACGAGACCAGACCACCTTGCGATCCTGGTGAAAGCCTTCATGAGGGGTCGAGTTTTGCCCGAATGTGGAACACAATCAAGCCCTTCCCAAGCTCGACTTGCTCCGATTCTTCCCGGTCTTGCCTGGTCGCTCCTAACCAGTGCGCTTCTCTTTGACCTTTAGTTCGGACTCCGGGTTTGCCGGATCGGGCCCGACGCCGTTCTCGCGCCAGCCGCGGATGAGCGGGGCTTTGCGGTCGACTTCTTCGAGGAGTTGTTCGGCTTCCTCCGGGGTGCGGACGACGCGAGGGCGCAGAAAGACCATGAGCTC
>DASRHX010000168.1:0-3598 GCA_035650295.1 Bryobacteraceae bacterium
GGAGGCTCTGCCAGACACCCAATAATGCGGAGAATACGGCAGCCCAAAAGCCGATCAGGAAAATCCACTTTCCGCTCGGCCCCAAGCTGGCGGCAAGTTGATCGGCGAGCAAGAGTGCCAGGCCGGCGCCTTGCCCTTTGATCTGAACCCTTGAGCCGATAATGACGACCGCGGTCCCGAATAGTGCGATTACGGCATAGGAAAGCGACAGATCGAAGCGGCATGCCCGTAAACCCTCCTCACCGGTTCGGCTCTCCTCGCGAATCCAGTATCCGTAACTGAGAATGGCCATGGTCCCGCCGATTGCACCGATCAGACCTACAACCCAACCCGCGCCCCCAGCAGGCAGCGAGGGGAGCAAGCCCCGTCCCACCGCAGACCAGTCAGGTTCCAGCAGGAACGCCGTGGCCGTCACCGTGACGAACATGGCTCCTACACAGAATGCCAGCACCCGCTTGAGCAGGGCATAGCCTCCAAACCACACCAACGCCAGGCCGGTTAGGGCGTGAACTACGGCCCACGCAAACCTTGAAGACTGCGCCTCGCCCAACGGAATAAGCGCCGCGCTGGCGACTCCGCAGGCGCTGGAAAGCATTCCACCAGTGACCAGGGAAAACAGCAGCAGATATCCGAAAAACACCCACTGAATCCACTTGCCGAGCTTGTTGACCCATCCTTCGAGCAGTGTCGTTCCGGTTGCCATCTGCCAGCGGGCCACTCCCTCGGTCAACGTCCATTTCAAAATTACGCCGGCAGGAACAGCCCAGAGAACGGCGGTGCCACCCTCGGCACCGGCGAGACTGCCCGTCAGAATGTCTCCGGCGCCGACGCTTGTGGCGGTCAGAAGGATCGCGGGCCCAATCGCCGATAGCCGAGAACGAGCAGGCATGGCTATCGAGAATATCGCGGTTTGCGAGTTCCGCCGCGTGAATGGCTGACCTGTTTCGCGGACTCAGTCGCGGGAATCAACGACCCTGAACCTTAGCGGCTCGCCGGCCGAGGAAGTCTCGGAGCCAACTGTTCCAATCACCGCTGTTTGGTGGAACATCCTCGCAGCTCATGGAAATTGGGGCGGTATCGTACGTTGCGCCATTCAGCGACCATGCACCCGCTCGCTTGATAATTTCAGTCGGTTGGCCTGCTTTGGCGGCAGTCAAAACGAACGGGTTGTCTGGATCAACCTTTCCGCAAGGCACCCAATTCGACCACTTCCCACTCCATACCGATTTAGTTTGCAACAGGGTGTAGATGCGTTTCTGCGCACACGATTTTTCGAGTATCGCGCGATACTGAAGGCCCCTTGCGTTCTCTGGCGCCGCGTCCACTATGTTCAACAGGCGAGAGTGTCCTCGATACTCGGCAATTCTGAATTGCTGCGTTCCATTTGGACCGAGCTGGTCGTGGACAAGCCGGAATTCGTTTTCGCCGCACTGAACGTATGTTCGCGCGATCAATTGCTGGGCCCGCTTGCGTCCTTCCATTACATCCGGCGATTGTGCCCACACGTGTATGGCCACAAGAGCAAACGTTGCTGTCCGAACCACGATCACCTCCCGAGCACATTCTATTCGGGGATCCGCCGCCGTGGGTCCACTGAGGCGAGCGTGCCTCCCCTCCAACTCCGCCTTGCACCTTTAGTTGGGACCGCCATAGACTCGTTGAGCAGAGACCCGTTCCGGTCAGGAGACGAATTCCATGAAAGCAGCTCTTTGCGCAGTGCTGGCCATTTCGGCGGTCGAGGCGGCTAATTGGCCGCAATGGCGAGGACCACATGGCACAGGGGTCAGCAGTGAAACAGGACTCCCGGTGGAGTGGAGTACCGACCAGAATATCGCCTGGAAAGCCACACTTCCCGGGCTTGGAGTTTCGGGCCCCGTGGTGTGGGGAGATCGCATTTTTCTCACATATCAGGTCGGCGCAAGCGCGCTCCGAGGCGGCAACCATCCGTCGTTCATCCAGGGCGGCGGCGCTGCCGCGGCCGGCGAACTACCCCTGGGCGGCGCTCGTCCGTCGAGCGTTGATGACCGAATCGTCTTCGTGGTCGCCGCATTCGATGTTGCTGACGGAAAGCTGGTTTGGGAGCACAAAGTTGCAGCGGAAGCGGAGTTGCCGGAAGTCCACGAGAAGCGCAATCTGGCTACACCTAGTCCGGTCACCGATGGAGAGCGGGTCTATGCGTGGTTTAGCAATGGACAGCTGATCGTGCTAGATGTCGCTGGCAAACCGGTCTGGTCGCGGCACCTTGGGAAGGAGTACAAGCCATTCGATCTCGCATGGGGGCATTCGAGCTCGCCCGTCATTTACAAGGACAAACTGTTGCTCCTCAGTTATCAGTCGTCGTCGGCGCAATTCCTGGCACTCGACAAGCGGAGCGGGAAGGAAATATGGAAGTCCCAGCAGGAGAAGGCTTCACAGTCGTACAGTACGCCTCTCGTAATTGAGACCGCGACCGGCCCCGAAGCGATCGTCAACTCAAGCGAGCGTGTTGAAGCGTTCGACCCGGAATCTGGCAAATCGCTGTGGCAATACAACCTAACGCACCGGTTCGCGGTACCGATGCCCGTCTTCCACAATGGGATGATCTATCTGAATCGGGGGTATCGCAGCAGTCCGATCCTGGCAATCCGGCCTGGGGGCCGCGGCGACATCACCAATTCACACGTGGCGTGGAGTGTGGGCGCGGGCGCACCGTACGTTTCATCTCTGATCCACCACGACGGCCTATTGTTCTACGTCACTGAGCAAGGCATCGCCACTTGCATCGACGCGAAATCGGGAGAGCGCGTATGGCAGGATCGCGTCGGCGGCGTCTACAGCGCTTCACCGATCGCCGCTGATGGGAAGCTGTATCTGTTCGGCGAGAACGGTGAGGCGATCGTGCTGAAGCCGGGCCGGAAGCCACAGGTGTTGGCGCGCAACAAACTCGATGGCAGGATCATCGGTTCGCCAGCCGTTTCCGGTGGACGGATCTTTGTGAGAACGGATCGTCAATTAATCGCGATTCAGGCGAAGTAACTTGCGTCAATGAAGCTAGATGCAGTTTTCGCTACATTGGAAGAAGCGGTCAGCGCTCCGCTGCAATAGGTGTTTTCGTTTCAATGTGCCCGGGTGGCGAAACCGGCAGACGCAACGGACTTAAAAGTCCGATCGGGTCGGTCGCTGACTCGTGCTAACTTGAAAACTGTGCGGGCGTGGCGAAATCGGCAGACGCAACGGACTTAAGCGAAAAACTTGAGTGCTCGCCGGGAAACCAGCGATGCAGAACTGCTCAAATTCGGGGAACCCTGTAACATGGCGATCCCGAGCCAAGCCCGGCTGAATCTGGCCGGGAAGGTGTAGAGACTAGACGGGCAGCACCTGAGACCCAGAGCCAAAGCCGGGCACGGTGAAGGGATAGTCCAGACCCCAAACCCCATTGCGGAAGCGGTGGGCGGCGGCGAAAGCCGTAGCAGGGTATGAAAATCCGTTGGACCGCAAGGTCCGTGAGGGTTCAAGTCCCTCCGCCCGCACCAGACGTTCGGATGCATTCGTCGTTCACTCCACGCTTACATCCGGCAGCGTTGGGTAATACTAAGTGCAGGTGACCGACGAATCCAGC
>DASRHX010000169.1:0-6902 GCA_035650295.1 Bryobacteraceae bacterium
AGGGAAGCCGGGCTGCACGACGTCACCCTTATTTGAGAACTCGCCGCGAACGAGCACATGTGTCTGCGGCACTTGCTCCGTGTGGGCGAGAATGCTCGCTGTCGCATAGCGCACCGGGGCGGCGAGGTACGCCTCACCCAATTGGCGCAAGAGCGTTTCGCGCAGGTCGCGCTGTTCAGGTGAGAGTTCCTTCCCCTTCGCCGCGGCGTCCATGCGCTTGATGCGCATCTTGATTTCGTCGGCAGTCTGTTGC
Source organism: Bryobacteraceae bacterium (assembly GCA_035650295.1). Lineage (GTDB taxonomy): Bacteria > Acidobacteriota > Terriglobia > Bryobacterales > Bryobacteraceae > JAFLBB01. The sequence goes on from DASRHX010000169.1 coordinate 254, forward strand.
TTAGGATAGAAACGCGTGTACTCGAAGATGCCGTACTGACCCACGGTTGGAATTTCGCGTTCGACGGTGCCGGCGAACATCGCGGCCAGCTTGTAGTAGTCCTTCTGCGTGATGGGATCGAACTTGTGATCGTGGCAGCGGGCGCAGCCAAAGGTGAGGCCAAGAAACGCCGATGCAGTGGTATCGACCGCATCTGCTTGCCACTCGGCGCGGTACTGCTCAAGGTGGAGCGCGTACTCGTATGACATGGGCCCGATCGTATAGAGCCCAGTGCCAACCCAGCGGTGCAGGTTTTCGAGCTTATGCTTGGGGATGAAGTAGCCGCCCTCGCGTTCGAGATCGCCGGGCCATATCTCATCGGCGGCGACTTGTTCCTGCACGAAGCCGTTGTAGGGCTTGTCGCGGCTAAAGCTCTCAATGACGTAGTCGCGATAGCGCCACGCGTTGGCATAGCTGACGTCGGTCTCATAGCCGCCCGTGTCGCCATAGCGTACGACGTCGAGCCAATGTCTGCCCCAGCGTTCGCCGTAGCGCGGCGAGGCGAGCAACTTATCGATCAATTTCGACCAAGCTTCCGAGGCTTCGTCGCCGACAAACTCGGCAACTTCATCTGGGGTCGGCGGCAAACCGAGCAGGTCGAAATAGGCGCGGCGGACCAATTCACGCTTCGAGGCAGGCGGCGATGCATGCAAGCCTTTCGCCCGCAGCTTGGCCCGAATGAAACCATCGATCGGCGATGTCGCGTCGCTCGTAGGTACAACCGGCCGCACGGGTCTGCGGAAGGACCACCATGATGGTTCGCTCTTGGCGGCGTCCGTTCCCCAAGGCGCGCCGGCATCAATCCAGCGGGCGATGATAGCCACCTCGATATTGCTCAGCGCCTTCTTGCCGGGAGGCATCTTCAATTCGCTGTCGCGGCGCACGGCTTTGTAGAGCAGGCTGCCGGCCGAATGGCCGGGCACCACTGCCGCGCCACGCCCACCGCCCTTCAGGAGGGATTCACGGTCGCGCAGATCCAGCCCGGCCATTTTCGCCGCGCCATGACAGCCCACGCAGTTCGCTTGGATGACGGCGCGGGCCTCCGCCTCGATGGCATTTTGTGCCAACAGCGGAGCGGTCATCGCAAACAAGGCGACCCAACGCGACATGGGAGTTCAAAAAGTATATCGTCGCCCGTGATCAAGAGCCAGCGGTACGCCGATGTGGAAGACTTGAAGATGCAGATCGTTGGAGCCGCGACAAATGCTGCATGCCATTTTCGGCGCCGGTGGCGCCGTTGGGAAAGCCCTCGCCACGGAATTGGCGGCGCACGGCCAGCCCTTCCGTGTTGTGGGACGCTCCGAGGAACGGCTGCGTCGCGAGTTCCAACGGTATGAGGGGCTGGTTGAATATCAGACCGCGGATTTGAGCGAGTCCAGTGCCGCGCGAGCTGCGGCCAACGGGGTCACGACCGTTTTCTACACAGTCGGCGTTCCCTATCCTCAATTCGACCTGCATCCGAAGCTGACACGGGTCGCCCTCGACGCCGCCGCGTCGGCTGGCGTGCGGCAATTCGTCCACGTCGGCACTGTGTATCCCTACGGGCGCCCACAACACGACCGAGTTGATGAGACGCACCCTCGTGAGCCGCATACTTTCAAGGGCCGCATGCGCAAAGAACAGGAAGATCTTGTGTTTGCGGCTGACGGTCGCGCGGACATGCGGACGGCGATTTTGCGTCCGCCGGATTTTTACGGACCCGATTCGGAGCTGAGCTACGTGCGGGCCATTTTCGATGCGGCTCTGAAAGGGGGAACGGCCAACGTGATCGGCCCGATCGATACGCCTCACGAATTCATCTTCGTCGCTGATGTCGCCAAGGCTCTCGTTGCGCTTGCCGCCGAGGAACAGGCATACGGCCAAGCGTGGAACCTCGCCGGTCCCGGAACGATCACGACCCGCGAGTTCGCCGAACTTGTCTTCGCAGAGGTTGGCCGTAAGCCCAAGCTTCGTGTCGCGGGCAAGACCATACTTCGACTGATGGGGATCTTCAATCCATTTATGCGGGAGGTAGTCGAGATGCACTACCTGTGGACGATGCCGGTATTTCTCGACGACAGCCGCCTGCGGAGGCTGCTACCGACGCTGTCGAAGACGTCATATCAGGATGGGATCCGGACGACGGTGCGCGCCATGCGCGGCGGCTCATCGGCCACCCCTTGACCCCGGCAGCCTCCACTCGATAGGCTGTTTCGCGATGAACCGCCGCGATTTCCTTTCCATGACCACTGCCGCGACCGCCGGGTTTGGCTTGCCCGCGTTCGGCTGGCAAAGCGAAAAGAGCAAGCAGAAGATCACCGGTGTGCGGCTTGTGCGCACGCGAACCACCAGGCCGATGCCAAAGTACACGCCGTCGCCAGGCTCCTGGTCGACGCAAGGCGTGGAGGTGGCCAATCCGGTTTCGATCTATCCCGAGTACAAGGCGACGCGCTCGCTCTTCGCCGCGGAGAATGTGCCGAGCTTCACTGTCGAGATCACGACGGATAAGGGCATCAAGGGATATGGCAGCGGCGGCCCAGGCGGCGGCGCAGTCGTCGAGGGGCACCTGAAGAAGTTGCTTCTGGGCAAGGATCCATTCGCCATCGAGCGCAACTGGGATTTGTGCTGGCGCTCAACGATGAGTTACGGGCGCATGGGCGTGACGATGAACGCCATCAGCGGCGTCGATGTCGCGATGTGGGACATCGTCGGCAAGTCGCTGGGCGAGCCGGTGTACAACCTGATAGGCGGAAAGGTGAAGGACCGCGTTCCGGCCTACTGTACGGGCAACGACATCGAGCAGCATGTGGAATTTGGATATACGCGTTTGAAACTCGCGATTCCACACGGTCCCGCCGACGGGATTGAGGGAATGCGTAAGAACGAAGAACTGGTGAAGAGAGCGAGGAAGGCGCTGGGGCCGGACGGCGACATTATGCTCGATTGCTGGATGGCCTGGACCGAACGCTACACGATCGAAATGGCGCAGATGTTGGAGCCCTACCGCGTTTATTGGATGGAAGAAGTGCTACAACCGCACGACTACGCCGGGTTCGGGCGGCTCAATGCGGCAATCAAATCGACGCGCATTGTGACGGGCGAGCACGAGTACGGGCGCTATGGATTCCGTTATTTGCTGGAAGTGAACGGAGCCTCGATCTGGCAGCCGGACATGCAGTGGTGCGGCGGGTTGACGGAGCTACTGAAGATTTCGGCGATGGCGGCTGCCTACGACATACCGGTGATTCCGCACGGGGGAGGGCTGAACGGCGCGACGCACTATACGATTTCGCACGTGAATGCCCCCTGGTCAGAGCTGTTCATGCCGCCGCCGGGAGGGCCCAAGGAAGCGTACAAGATCTTCGAGGAGCAGTACGAGATTTCCCGCGGTCCGGAGGGTATCTACACCAAGCCGCATGAGAAGCCGGGCTGGGGCTGGGACTACGAAGTGGCCGACTAGCGCTAAAGCCCTTTAAAGCGTGGCCTGCAACCCTTTACAATTCTGAAGGCAGATTTGTTATATACTGCTAGCGCATATTTCGCTTTTGAGGGGTTAGCAGATGAGCAAGTTCCGTATCCTTGTCGTATCGCTTTGCCTTGCCGCAATGCCTTCGTTCGCTCAGGACGTTCGCGCACGCGTTCAAGGGCTAGTTACCGATTCATCCCAGGCAGTGATTGTCGGCGCCGAGGTGATTCTCACCAACGAAGGCACTAACGTCGCGGCGGTTACCAAAACCAACAACAACGGGCAGTACCTGTTCGACTTCGTCATCGCCGGCAACTACAGCATATCGGTCGAAATGCAGGGCTTCCGCAAATTCGTTCAGAAGAACATCCTCGTGCAGAGCCGCGGCGACATTACCGTCGACGCGAGGCTCGACGTAGGCTCGGCCGCCGAGGCTGTGACCGTCGAAGCGTCGCCCGTGTCGGTGCAGTTCAACACATCAACCATGGGCCTCACCCTCGATAAAAAGATGACCAACGAGCTTCCGGTGATTAACCGCAACCCGTTCCTGCTGGCGCAACTGAATCCGGCGTCGGTAATCCGGTCCACCACAGAGCAGAGTCCTTATCACCATTGGGCCTCGACGCAGATCGACGTCGGAGGCAATACCACGACGAAGAACGACGTGGTTGTGGATGGCGCGCCGAACATGGCGTCGGAGAAGTCGGCTTATACGCCGGCAATGGACGCAGTGCAGGAGGTGAACGTACAGCAGAACGCCGTGGATTCCGAGTTCGGACACTCGGCCGGCGGCGTGATCACGGTGCAGATGAAGTCCGGCACGAATGAGTTTCACGGCACGGCCTACTACCTGGGCCGCAATCCGAAGATCAACGCATTGGCCGACCACATCACTCGGCGCGCGAACCTGACGCGCAATCACATTTTCGGCGGAACGCTCGGCTCGCCGGTGATCAAGAACAAGGTCTTCAACTTCTTCTCCTACGAAGCCTGGCGGAGCCAGGACCCGCGTTCGGTGGCCTTCACGCTCCCCACGGCGGCAGAGAAGAGCGGAGACTTTTCGCAGTCCCGCAACGCCAGCGGGGGTCTGCGGACTATCTATAACCCTTTCACGACGGTCCTCAACGCCGACGGAACCGCGACCCGGCAGCCCTATGCGGGAAACATAATCCCGGTGAGCCAGCAGGATTCCGTGGGACGGCGTGTCATGAATGACATCTGGGCGCCGAATCTTCCTGGTGAAGGTAACGACTTAGTGAACAATTACCGCACGGGATTCGCCGAGCGCGTGGAATATTGGAATCTCTCCGACCGCGTGGATTGGAACGTGTCGGACAAGTTGAAGGTCTTCGGCCGCTACTCGATGTTCAAAACCTACGTTGCGCAGGACAACTACGCCAATTCGCCCGCCTTCCAGCCGAACGGCAGTGAACGCCACGCGTGGGTTACTCTCGGCGACTTGGTCTATACCATCAATGCCAGCACCGTGTTTAATATCCGCGGCGGCTGGAACCGCATCTTCGACTCATTTGCCGATGCGAAATCGCAGATTACCAGCGCTCAACTGACGGAGATTCTTGGTTCGAGCTGGCACACGCCGTATTCGAGCAACGATCCCGCGATTTACTACCCGGGATTCACCGTTCGCCGCGGGCCAACGGCGACGAACTTGGGGCGCACGGGCTTCTGGTATCAAGATCCGGAGACGTACAACATTCAGTCGAAGATTTCCAAGGCGCAGGGCCGGCACTACTTCAAGGTCGGCGGCGAGTGGCGGTCGCAACGCGTTGAGGCGGTGAGACCACGCCCTGTTTCGTTCGACATCCGTCCCGAACATACTGCCGCTACATTTATCAGCCCCAATCTGAACCTGAGCGGCGACGCGTGGGCGACCATGCTCGTTGGCGCTCTGGACAATAACACCCTCGTCCAGTCGCTGCCCATTCAGCGCCACCGAAACGGATTCTGGAGCCTCTACTTCCATGACGATTTCAAGGTCACCCAACGCCTGACGTTGAACCTCGGACTTCGCTATGAATACGAAGGCCCGATGATCGATCCGCAGGATCGGTTGTCGCGCTTCCTCGACCTCAGTTCGCCGATCCCTGAACTGCAGGGGGCGAATCAGCCGGTCATTCCAGGGGCCGCCGCGGCGTTGCGCACGGCGAACCCGATCTATAACGGAGCCTGGATCTTCACCGATTCCGACAATCGCGGATCATGGGACGCTCAGAAGCTGTTGTTCATGCCGCGCGCGGGCTTGGCCTACCGTGTCAACGACAAGACTGCCGTTCGTTTCGGCTACGCGCGCTATCTGGTTCCCTCAACGCTGACCGATGGACTGGACGTGCTGGGCAGCGTGTTCTATCCCGGCTTTGAGGCGACGTCGCGCGGTCTGCCACTGTTGACTGGCGTGCCGCAGTCGACGCTGCGCAATCCTTTCCCGGGCGGACTCGTGCCGGTGAGCGGCAAGAGCTTTGGCCGCTATACCGATCTCGGCGGAGCGCCGATCTTCTACTATCAGGACTTCGAAGTGGGTGTGAACGACCGCATCAACTTCAGCATCCAGCGGGCGCTGCCGGGCGCCGTGGTTCTCGACGCAACCTATTTCATCAATTTCGGCCGGAATGCTCCCGTCACCCGCAACCTGAACCAGGTGGATCCACGCATCGGTTACACCAAGGGCGCTGCGACAGTGGGCAACGTTGCCAATCCGTTCTTTAACAAGCTGACGCCCGAGCAGATGCCCGGCCAATTGCGCACTCAGGCACAGGTGCCGATTTCCCAGATGCTGCGGTTGTATCCGCAATACGGCGATATCCAGCAGCGGCTCACCGGTCAGGCAGGGAACCGCTACCAAGCCTTGCAAATTTCCGTGCAACGTCCCTTTGTCAACGGCTTCAACCTCGTTCTCGGCTACAACTACAATCGCGAACGCAACGAGGAGTACTTCGACGAACAGGACAACTATCTGGACAACCTTACCTACCAGCCAGCCGTGAATCCTCGGCACCGATTGACGGGCGCGGCCATCTACCAGTTGCCCTTCGGTAAGGGACGGAAATACATGTCCAATGCCAACCGAGTGGTGGATGGCGTCTTCGGCGGTTGGTCGCTGAGCGGGCTGTTCTCGTACAATACAGGCCAATATCTGCGGTTTGGCAC
>DASRHX010000170.1:0-6668 GCA_035650295.1 Bryobacteraceae bacterium
ATGTAGTCGAATGTGATTCGATTGCCGGGATGCAGTGCGTGAATCGCGGCCAGGGTCTGCAAAACGGCGGCCTCTTCGAGATAAGGCGTCACGCCGAGCCATGAGAAGAACGCGGGTTTCGAAGCATCGAAACCGGCCCGCAGAAGTTCCTCCTCAAGTGGCTGCCTGGCAAAATCGACAGGCACGTAGGTCACCGTGGCAGGAATTGCGATACCGGCGTCGGCAAGTAACGTTCGCTTCCAGGCTTGCGTCGACGGATGGTCGATCTCCAGGACCCGCAGGCTTGCTTGGGGATTGCGATAGGCGAAAGTGTCGAGCCCGGCGCCAAGAATTGCGTATTGCGTGAATCCCTCAACTCGAGCCGCCGCCAGCTTGTCTTCGGCAAAGCGGCTGCGGGCCACGGCAAATGCGCGAACGGCCGTCAAACGCGGTGTCTGCATCGGCCCGGTGGGCGCGAGTATCCGCGCGGCGAGCGGATCCTCGAATACCAGCGGACGGTCGAGCAGTTGGTGCTGCGCGCGATAGGTGGCGGCACGCAGCGCGGTAACGCTTGGGCGCCCTTCAATCAAGCGATCCTACTTCGACGTCAGCAGTAGCACAAGCGCGACGATCAACGCGATCAGGATGCCGCCGATGGCGACGTAGAGACCAATTTGACCGGCTTTGGACGGCGCCGCCGACACCTGCTGACCGGGAACCTGCTTAGGATTCACGGGCGCCATGGGTCCGCTCTTCAGGGCTGGAGAATCCTGATTGAGGCCAGCGCCAGGCACGCCAGCGCCTCCTCCGCTAATCATGCGCGTGTACTCGCTCGGACCTACCTGTTGGGTCAAATCGGCAGTTCTGCGGCGCGTGTTGGGCTGCGGCGTGTTCAACCGGGGATCGAAGACCGAGTAGGCCCCGGATTGGTCCGCCCAGTTAGCCGTGGATCGTGGCGGCGGCGGAGACGGTGCGCCCGATTCCAGCGCGCCAGGACCGAACATCTGGGTGAACTCGCTCGCTTTTTGAAACGGGCGCCGTGGCGGCGTAACTGGCTCGGCGGCTGCGCGCTTTTGCTCACGTTCAACATCGATCGGGTCGCCGCTGAAATTGTTGCCAAAAAAACGCGTGAATTCGCCGCCGCCGTGCTGCGATGTAGGCGGTTGCTGATAACCCTGCGGCGACGGATGTGGTGGCGCTTGCGGCCAAGAAGGAAGTGGGCTGGTAGAAGCCGGAGGCGGTTTCGCTGGAGCTTCATCGGCGGGGAAGGGACGCCCGCCCGCGGGACCGAAAATTCGTTCAAACTCGGCCATCTCCTGGTCACGCGGCGCGGGCGGCACCTGTTGCTGCGGGAGTGGCTGTTGCGGCGGATGCGGTGCGCCGTAAGGAGACGAAGTGTGCTGGGCAGGCGGCTGTGGCGGCATCCCCGTGAACGATGAGCCTGACGGCGTCTGCGGCTGGCCGCTAAACAGCCGCGTGAATTCTCCTGGACCGGAAGATGCCGGGGCATGCATGGGTGGAGGCGTTGGCTCGGTGGAAACTGGCGGGAACGGCGGTGGCGCCGAAGGGCTTTGCGACAGTGGCGGCCCTGGCGGCTTCGCGGGCGGAGCATCGCAGAAAATCCTGGTGAATTCCCCTGGCTCCGATTTCGACGATTCGGCGGGCCCTTTCCCCACCGTTACTGTGCCGTGCGAAATGATCTCCGTTGTACGGCGCCTGCGTCTCGTTTCGACCGGCGTCGGCGTTGCCTCCTGGCCGTGGACAGTGGGATGGTTTTGAACGGATGATCGTGGCGGCTGGACTGGCGGGACCGGGGTTGGCGGTGGAGGTGGCGGCGCGGACTGGACAGGTGGCGCAGGCGTGGGTACGGGCGGAGAGGATGGCTGTGGTGCGATCCAAAAGGGCTCGGGCGACTGTGCCGGAGGAGGTGGCGCCATGGCGCCCGCTGCGTGGGATTGCAGGTACGCTCGCAGGTCCCGGATGGCATCGTCCAGTGATGTGACCACATAGATCGCGCCGGCAAACTCCCCGGTCTCCAACAGGTCGTGTGCCGGACCTGCCGCAAGCCGGCGCTGCACTTCGGCCGCCAGGTCTCGGGTGGTGTCGTTCACCGGAAAAACGTGAAGAAAAACTTCCAAGCCGGTCGCCGTCTGGGTGGCGCGAAACACCTTCGCCTCACCCTCATGAGCGAGACGTTGCAACTCATATTTTTTGTAGAAGCTCATGATCGCCCAACTTCTCTCACCGGACCGAGGGGCAAGGCCCGGCCTTTTTCCTCCAACGCCTTCATTTTCAAACGGCTTCCCAAAGTTAGCGTAGTATCATGATGACATGCCGGGCGGGGATGTCAACGGAAGAGGCAAGGGCGTGGACTGACGGATGGCATGAGAAACCTGTCGCGAGTCGTATGGTCAGAGGGCATGCATCTCGGTCCGCACCACTTCCAGGCGCAAAACCGCTATTTCGAAGATTCGGTCCAATTCCACACAACCAGCCTGCAGTTTGAGCCCTTCGGCTTTGCCGGGTATCAATTGGATGGCGAGGCCCTGCGCAATGGAACGCTGGCGATGGTCCACGCCCGCGGTTTGTTCGCCGACGGCTTGGGCTTCCACATGCCAGAGCTCGACCCGCTGCCGGCTCCGCGCAAATTGGAAGATCTGTTTCCGGCAATGCAGGACCAGGTGGACCTCTATCTGGCCGTTCCCGAATTAAGAGCAGAGGGTCCCAATTGCGTTTTGGATGAGGAAACGGGTCTGCTCCGCTACCGTTCCGTCGCCTCCGCTCTCGCCGACGAAAATACGGGCCGCGATGAAAAGCCCGTACCCTTGGGACGGAAGAATATCTGTTTTCTGCTTGAGACCGAAGATGCCACGGGATATGTGAGTATGCCCGTGGCTCGCGTACGGCGCGACGGCAAGGGTTCGTTCGCTTTCGACGAAAAGTTCATTCCGCCTCTGCTCACCATACAGGGTTCGCCCGCGCTCGCCTTGATGGTGCGGCGGTTGATCGACCTGCTCGAAGAGAAGTGCAAAGGGGTTGCGCGGCCGAAAGATCTGGCCCAACAAACGGTGAGCGGCTTTTCCTCGGAGGGTATCGCCAACGCGTGGTTTCTCCATTGTCTTAACGCGTCGGTAGGTCCATTGCGCCATTTGGCGGCGGCCAAGCGCGCGCATCCGGAGGAGTTGTTCGTCGAACTTTCGCGGCTGGCCGGAGCACTGTGCACGTTTTCCATCGAAAGCCACCCGTCGCAATTACCACGCTATGACCACCTGCGGCTGGCCGACTGTTTTGAGCATCTCGATCTCCACATCCGCCAGCACCTCGAACTGATGGTGCCCAGCAACACGGTTCGTTTCGCCCTCGAACAGGTGGCGCGCTATTTCTGGCAATCGCGGATTCTCGATGAGCGCACGCTCAACCGGTCGCGATGGGTCTTCGGCATCTACTGCCCCAAAACCGGCGAGGCCGATGTGATCCATGCCGCGGCGCGCCTGGTGAAAATCTGTTCGATGCAATTTCTTCCCAAGCTCGTCGAACGGGCATTGCCGGGCCTGACGCTGACCCACATCAGCGTACCGCCTCCCGCCGTCCAGGCCAAAGTGGAGTATCAATATTTCATCGTCGACAAGTCTGGCCCATGTTGGGATCACATGATAAAGTCGCGTGAGTTCGGAGTCTATGTCCCGGGCGAGTTGCCCGATCCGCAAATCGAGTTGACGGTGATTCTGGAATCGTAGGGCGAACGATGGCACAGATAGTAGAGACCATGGCCGGTGCGAAGACGGAGAACCTCGCGCTCATTTTCCAGGAGCTGTTCACGGCAGCTATCCGGCTGCGCAGCGGGCGTCAGGAAGTGCATGACGCCGAGCAGTTCCGCGCGCAGGTCCTGCAAGCCATTCGCATGGCAGATCAGAACGCAAAGTCGCACGGCTATGTGGACACCGATATTCAATTGGGCGTTTTCGCCGTGGTGGCGTTTCTCGATGAGTCGATTCTGAATCTGCGGCAGCCGGTGTTTAAGGATTGGGTGCGCAAACCTCTGCAGGAGGAGTTGTTCGGCCGCCACGTGGCCGGCGAGATTTTCTTTGAAAGCTTGAACAAGCTGCTAGGGAGGCGCGATTCCACCGAAACCGCCGACGTGCTGGAGATCTACTACCTCAGCATGCTGCTCGGCTATCTCGGCAAGTACAGCATCAGCTCGCGCGGCGAGTTGCGCTCGCTCATGATGCAAACTGCCGACAAGATTCAACGCATTCGCAAAACTCCGCCCGACTGGTCGCCGGGTTGGGCGCTGCCGGAGGAGACGGGCGCGCTGCGACTGGACGATCCCTGGGTGAAACGGCTGGGTTGGGTTCTCGCGGGAATCGGCACATTCGCCATACTGCTGTTCGCCATCTACCGTTTCCTTTTGAGTTCTGGCATATCGACCGTAGAAACGCTCGCTGGCGGGGGGGCGCGCTAAATCATGGGTGGACTCAGCGGCTACTTCGCAATGGCGATGTCTGTGGCCCTGGTTGGCATCGCCAGTTGGGTGGTGATTGGCAAATTAGGCCTCACCGGTCCGATGGAACTCGTCGTGCGCAGCCTCGTTATGGGCGTGCTGATGTCGCTCATGGGCTTCGGCACATGGTGGAAAGAGCGCAATAAAAGGAAGAAACAGGAAGCGCAGCAAGCCGCTGGCGCGCCGGCAGGCGTAGCGCCCGAAGAGGATGTCAGTTATCTGTTCAAGGCCGCAGAACAGCGGCTCGCCGCGTCGCCATTGGGTGCCGACGCTAATGTGCGCAGTCTTCCGGTCGTGTTTATTTTAGGATCGTCGGGCTCGGCCAAGACGAGCTCCATCATCCACTCCGGTGTTGAGCCCGATCTGCTCGCCGGGCAGGTGTACCAGGACAACACCGTAGTGCCAACCGCCTCAGCCAATCTGTGGCTTGCGCAGAGGTCGGTGTTCATCGAAGCGGGCGGCAAGCTATTCGGCGACGCGGGCAGCATCGCGAGTTTGGTGAAGCGGTTGAAGCCTTCCCGGCTGCGCGCGCTCTTCTCGCGTAAGCCACAGCCGCCGCGCGCTGTCGTCGTGTGCGTGGACGGCGAAGCGTTCTTGCGCAGCGCCGCCGAGGACGCCCTAACCGGACTGGCGCGCAATCTCAACGCGCGCGTGTGTGAGATCTCGAAAGAGCTTGGCATCCGGCTGCCCATCTACGTGCTATTCACGCGCATGGACCGCATGGGCTACTTCGGCGAGTTCGTTTCCAATTTGAGCGACGAAGAGGCGATGCAGGTCGTCGGCGCTACGCTGCCCATTCGCGACAGCCTCTCGGTGGGTGTGTACGCCGAATCGGAATCGCGCCGTCTCACCGCCGCCTTCAACGACCTCTTCTACTCCATCTGTGACAAGCGCCTACCCATGCTCGAGCGCGAGCACGATCCCATTCGGCAAGGCGCGGTTTACGAGTTCCCGCGCGAGTTTCGCAAATTGCGCCAGACGCTGGTGCGGTTTCTCGTGGACCTGGCACGGCCCAGCCAGTTGCACGTCAGCCCTTTCCTGCGCGGCTTCTATTTCGGCGGTGTGCGGCCAAAAGTGGTGAAAGAGAACGTTGGCGTCCGCGCGGCCGAGACTCCCGCATCCCTTAGGCGCGGCGGGCTCGTCGACGATCCGCTTGGACTTGATGCTCCGCAGCAGGCGCAGCCGCAGGCGCAAAGCGTGCGCACGCGGCGCGTGCCGCAGTGGATCTTCCTGGGCCATTTATTTTCGAACGTGATTCTGCAGGACCGCACGGCGCAGGGTGCAAGCGGCGCCAGCGCCGGCGCTCAGATGACACGCCGATTGGCTGTGAGTGCACTATCGGCCATCTTCTTCCTCTGGATGATCGCTTTAACAGTGAGCTACTTCGGCAACCGGTCGCTCGAAAACCAGGTGATTGAAGCCGCGCGTGGTATTGCCGCTAGCGAATCGGGTGGCGCGGGACAAGAGTTGCCTTCGCTCAATGCGTTGCAGCGGCTCGATACATTGCGTCAGTCCGTCGAGCTGCTTTCGCGCTATGAACGCGAGGGCGCGCCGTGGCGCCTGCGTTGGGGTCTGTATGTCGGCAGCGACATGTACGAGCCGTCGCGCCGTCTCTACTTCAACCGCTTTTCGAAACTGATGTTCGGCGCGACCCAGTCTGCCTTGCTCGCTTGGCTGCAAAAACTGCCGGCTGCGCCCGGACCGAACGATGCGTACCGGCCAACCTACGACACGTTGAAGGCTTACCTGATCACCACTTCGCACCACGACAAGAGCACGCGCGAATTTCTTTCACCACTGCTCACCGATCGTTGGGCGGCGGGCCGCCAGGTGGACGCCGAACGCATGACGTTGGCCCGGAGGCAGTTTGATTTCTATTCCGACGAGCTGCTAATCAAGAATCCCTTCTCAGAGAGAAATGATGGCGAAGCGGTCGAGCACGCCCGCGACTATCTGTCCCGCTTCAATGCCGTGGAGAGCATCTACCAATTCATGATCGCCGAGGCGTCACGCAAAAACCCCGGCGTAAACTTCAACAAGTCATACCCGGGCTCCGCTGCGCTGGTGGTGAATAATCGCGACATGCTCGGCGCGTTCACCGCCAACGGTTGGAAATTCATGGATGACGCCATTCGCAACGTGCGCCGCTTCTTCGGCGGCGAGCGCTGGGTGCTGGGCGACCGTGCCA
>DASRHX010000171.1:0-2419 GCA_035650295.1 Bryobacteraceae bacterium
GCAGCGCGTCGGTTTAGGCGAGCGCCTCACGCATTATCCGGCGCAACTTTCGGGTGGCGAACAGCAGCGTGTCGCCGTTGCGCGCGCATTCATCAACCGGCCCAGGATTCTCTTTGCCGATGAACCAACGGGAAATCTGGACGCCGAAACGGGTCACATGGTGATCCAAAACCTCTTCGCCTTGAACACCGAGGCCGGCACTGCACTGCTCCTGGTAACGCACGATCCCGAGTTGGCCGCGCGCGCCCAGCGCGTCATTCGGCTGAAGGGCGGCGTGATGGTGTGATCTTCACCCGGGCGACTATTTCAATTGGCGCACGGTGTCGTCCAAACCGAGAGCCCAGACAACGCTGGTGGGAGGGTCGTAGCGGAAAACGAGCAACCTGACGTTCGCAGCGGCAAGCTCGCTTTGTTGTTGCGGAGTGACGTTCGAATCGAGCCGCGGTTCGAAAACGTAGTCTTCGTAGAAGTTATGGTGACCGGGGCGGAATGATTGAGAATAGTAGTTTGTGAGGATAAGTGGTTGCGAAGTCAGTCCCGTGATATGCGTTCGGTTCCACGCCAACAGCGGGATCGTTTTGATAATCCCGGCAGAGCTAAGGTTCGGTGTCCAGTATTCGGCCAGGATCGAGAAACCATTCGTGCCGTCGAAGTGTGCGCTGCGCGGCGGATCGGCAAGCCCAACTGTCCGCGGTACTTCGAGACAAACTCCGTCGTTGGTGACAGTAATTCTGTTGCCAGTCGAGTCCAGATCGAACACCGGCTGGCCGTAACGCACAGCCATTGTCAAGCGATAGTCGGTCAGAAACCGAATGGGGTCGGCGCTGGAGACGAATGAGGGGGCGACGCCGGACACGTCCAGCGTGATGTCCCAGCGATTGCTGCCCACCGTCATGGTCCATGAATCATGGGACCCTCGCACGTCAACGCTGTGAATATGATTGGACAAGGTACCCATCTGCCCGGCGAGCGTGATGAGGTTGGTGCCGTCAAAACACTCGAAACTCATTTGCCCAATGAACGTGAAGTTCGTTTGATCCAGACGGACGTTGCGGCTATGCAGTTGCAGGACCGATTTGAGACGGTGCACGCTGAAGGGAGAGCCGCATTCTCCCTGGGTGACGTGATAGGTATGCGGGTTGGCGATGAGGTACGCGCCGGGAAGATTGGTGACAGCCGGTACCGGGATCTCGCGTACCTGCTTCAGTTCCAGGTATCCGTGGGGTTGGACTTTCTTATATTCGAAATCGAGATTGAAGCGAGTGCGGTTGGTGTAAAGGCTGATGTAGCCGTCGCAAACTTTCGCCACCAACTCCATCAGCGCCCGATAATCCGATTCCCAATTCATCACGTAGGCGCCGCGCGGAATCAGGCTTGAACCCTGCACGAAGGAAAGCGTCACGCCGGAAGAGGATTGCCGAACGTGCACGACTTCAGGCTGGGACGTGCCGTCCGGGTTTGTGACCGAAGTCGCGCCGATCTGCGTATTAAGGTCCGCAACCAGCGTCACATTCCCGCTGAATGATCGGTTGACTTCCACCGTGGCTACACCATTGGCCATTTCGATTTCGTCGGGAAAGGAATAGTGCACGAGCACAGCCATGCCGACTTGCGATTCATTCACACGAAGCCGCAGCCGTTCGATGAAGGCGTTGTCATTGTAGAAGCTCGCGTAGACGCGCTGGATGGCCCGAAAGACGCCCCGCTCACCGTCCTCCTCAGGATCGCAATGGCTGGGTCCCGCGCTGTCGCCATCCCGATCATCGAGCAGGCAGCCGCTGTAACTGTCATAGAGTCCCGCGCCAATAAAGTTCTGCGCGTCCTCAACATTTGTGGAACTGCGGAAGCGAATCTTGCGGGACGCATCGAATTGCCGCAGTGCGTTGGTGATCGCCTGTTGTTGCGCCGCGGTAAACCGCGCGGATTGCCGGATAAGGTCGCGGACATACTCCAGGTCGGCAGTGAGCGTCGATATGTTCGGCGGATAGGTGTAACCCGCGAGCCGTTCGTTGAGGTGAGCGCGTAGCGCGCGCCCGTCGAACATCGTTTGGTTTAAAAAAGCATCCCACAGATCAAAAGAGAATGCGATCGCATCCGGCGAGTTGGTCGGCACGGTGCGGCGCAGGAAGCCGAAGTTGGCGGCCTTGCCGCCGAAATACCGAATGTCCGCCGGAACAAGATTGGTCGTCGAGGCGGAGAAAGCGCCGTAAACGGCCTTGGGAGTGATATCGATGCCAACCGGCGCCTTCAAGGCGAGCAATTCCTCACGGAAACCGGCGCTCATCGTTTCTTCAACATCGACAATCTTGACCCGTTCGAGGCTGGCGTTCTCGCGCGATCGCAAAATGATTTCGCGGCCAACTAGAGTTTGCACACGCGCTCGTTCGGCAGCCTCGACGAGATAGACAAATGGAATGCC
>DASRHX010000172.1:0-3660 GCA_035650295.1 Bryobacteraceae bacterium
GGCATTCCACGGCAGCGAAAGCTTCCTGCGCCCGAATGCTGCCTCGCCGCTGAGCGGAACTGTCTTGCGCTCAATGCGCGTCCCGTTTCCCCAAACGACCTCGGCGAAGGCGGGCGGAAATGTCCACTCGACATCGGCCTCAACGAACCGCGCGTCGCCAGAGCCCGTGATTGCAAAGCTTCGTATGAGAATTTCACCGGTGCTGACGTTGAAATTGCCGGCGCGCATCGCGTTGAGCACGGGACTCCAATCGCCGGGCGTAGGCTGGCGATCGAGCTTGATGTAGTTGATATTGAAGTCGCCCCACAGATCGTAGTCGTGGAATTTCTTGTAAGTGTCGACCTCGCCGACCAGGTATTTCGGGCGGCCCCAGTTGTTCATGTCATCCAGCGTTCCGAAGCAGCGCACTTCGCAGAGCCGCGATTCACTGAGGTCGACCGGTAGCGCCTTGAATGCGCCCCCGAGAAAGAGGTCGTGCTTGAAGTAATCCTTTTCGCGAATTTCATCGGGAAACCCCGTGGAGCCTTTCGTGCGCGGATGTGTCTGCCACACAACACCCTGCTCACGCTTCATCAACTCGAAGACATCATCGGCCGTTGCGGTGTGATACACGGTGCCGAACTTCGGATGCTGCTCGATGAAACTCGCGCCGGGCGAACGGCGGTGCGTCCACAGGACTGGTTTGGGGAAGACGATATTGTAGTGGCCACCGAGGTAGGCGTTGGCTTCCTCGCCGGGCAGGATGAGGAAGTCGCGGTCGGAATGGCGGCGCGCCACTTCGTAGTAGGCGCTCAACTCCTGCAGGCGCACTTCGCCCGGATCGAGCGGATGGCCGTCGCCATGGAAGTCGAAGATCATGGCAATGTCGATACCGAGCGCGCGCATGGGGGCAATCCAGTCGGGCTGATTGTCGAGCGAACCGGATTGCAGCAGGCCCATGGTTGTCGCGGTGTGAAAGTGCGTTGCCATGGCCTTGTAGCCGTCGATGGGTGCGTAGCGATCGTCGCGTGTGTAGCGCATGGCAGCGGTGCGGGCCATGGGAGCGGGCAAGGGAGCGAGGTGCCAGAAGAAGCCCATGTGCTGTTCGGTGCCTGGCGGGGCATTGAAAAGCGCCCAAACCTGCTCGATCCATGTTGGGTTGTAGCCTTCGTGCGATTCGCTGTGCCGCACGCCGAGCGCTACGCCGTTGGCATCCTTGCGATACCACACAAAGCCGTGATTGATCTCCAACTGCCGCGCGAAAAAGAACTGATGCGGAGGTGGAAAGACGCTGATCGACGCACCTCCGCGCTCCAGCGTTTCGATGCGGTTGCGAGCCCGCAACGGCGCGGGCTTCTCGTTCACGCCGCCGCCCAGCGAGAAGTTCTGCATGTTGCCGCCGAGGTCTTTCCACAGCAGGCGCGACGATTCGTCGATGGGAAAACCGGCGAGTCCGCCTTCATAGATGTAGGCGAGGGAAGGTTCCTGAGTGGTGGCGATGGCCTCCTGGCGCATGAGGCTCGAACCCTTGTAGACCGTGAACCGCAAGCTGCCGCGAAACACACCCATTTCCAGTCCATCGAAAGTGATGTTGAGATGCGTTCCATCGGAATCCACGGCGGCGCGCCGGGAAGCGAAGGTGGCTGTGAATCGGCGAACCTCTTCCGGCTTTCGTGGCAGGTCAGGGTTTCCCGTCTTTGCCCCCGGCACCCGCAGCGGCGCATCCCAATAGACCAGCCACCGCTGGTCCTCGGGTAGCCCGTGCCCGGTGCGGCGCCGGCCCGTTGTCACGCGGAATTCCGGCTGCAAGTTTGCGCCGAGGACTTTCCAGGCGCCCCCCGCCGTTTGCGTAGCCAGGTCGGCCAGCAGCGGCCGCCCGTCGCGTATCGTGAACACGGCGCGGTGATGGTGGCCTGCCTCGCCGTCCCACAGAACTTCCAGCGCGCCATTGCGCGCCGAAACGTTCAGTCCAGGCTGCGGCCGGGCGCGCGTAAGGTCGAACGTCGCCTGGGCGAGGAGATGCGCCGGGGCGCAAGCGAATAGGAGGGCAATTGCGGAATTCCAATGCGGCATGTTGAAATGGAGATTACCACTTCCCCACCAGCAGAGGAGCAACGGATTGGAACAGTCGATCCTCGCCTTGGAGGACGGAACCGTCTTCGAAGGCAGGTCCTTTGGTGCGCCTACAGTTACGAGCGGCGAAGTCGTCTTCAATACTTCCATCACCGGCTATCAGGAAATATTCACCGATCCTTCCTACTCCGGCCAGATCGTCGTTCTCACGAACCCGCAGATAGGCAACTACGGAGCGAATCCGGACGATTGTGAATCGGTGAAGCCTTTCATTGAAGGTCTCGTCGTGCGCGACTTCTCGCCACTTGCCAGCAACTGGCGCAGCGAGGAAGAGGCCAATCACTTTCTCGGCAGGAATGGGCTGCCAGTGGCAAGCGATATCGATACGCGGGCATTGGTGCGGCGGCTTCGAATGCGCGGCGTGATGCGCGGCGTGCTGTCGGGCGCGGGTGGAGATCCAGTGAAGCTAGTCGAGCAGGCGCGCGCGATTCCGAGTATGGCCGGTCTCGATCTGGCTACGCGCGTATCCACGTTGGACCAATACGAGTGGAGCGAAGGCGTCTCGCCCGTCTCCGAATCCGACCTCATAGGCGAAGCGGGCAAACCGCGCTTCCACGTGGTCGCTTACGACTTCGGAATCAAGCGCAATATCCTGCGGCGGTTGGTGCACATCGGCGCGAACGTGACCGTTGTTCCCGCGCTCACCAAGGCCGAAGACGTGTTGGCGCTGAAACCAGACGGTGTCTTCCTGTCGAACGGACCCGGCGATCCTGAGCCTTTGCAGCACCAGGCGGAACAGGTGCGCAAGTTGATTGGCAAAACGCCCGTGTTCGGCATCTGCCTTGGACATCAGATTCTGGGGCTGGCGCTGGGCGGCAAGACCTTCAAGCTCAAATTCGGACATCGCGGAGCGAATCATCCTGTTCTTAACAAGCGTACGAACAAGGTTGAGATAACTTCTCAGAATCACGGTTTTTGCGTCGATCCGGATTCGCTTCCCGATTCCAGCGTCGAGCAAACGCATGTGAATTTGAACGACCACACGCTGGAAGGCTTTCGCCACAAGAACGAACCGGTATTCTGCGTGCAGTATCATCCCGAGGCTTCGCCCGGCCCACATGATTCCCACTACCTGTTCGACGAGTTCGCGGCGATGATGGACCAGTTCTCGAAGAAATCCAAATAAACGATGCCCAAGCGCACCGACCTGAAGAAAATACTGATTATCGGCAGCGGCCCGATCGTCATCGGCCAAGCCTGCGAATTCGATTATTCTGGCACTCAGGCATGCAAGGCGCTGCGCGCCGAGGGCTATGAGGTGGTGCTCATCAACTCCAATCCGGCGACGATCATGACCGATCCGGATCTGGCCGATGGCACCTATATCGAGCCGATCACCATTGCCTATGCAGAGGAGATTATCCGGCGTGAACGTCCCGATGCGCTGTTATCCACGGTGGGCGGGCAAACCGGGTTGAATCTGTCCGTGGCGCTGGCTGAGGCGGGTATTCTCGATAAGTACGGAGTCGAACTGCTCGGCGCGAAGATCGATTCGATTAAGAAGGCCGAAGATAGGCTCCTGTTCAAAGATGCGATGCGCAAGATCGG
>DASRHX010000173.1:0-2735 GCA_035650295.1 Bryobacteraceae bacterium
TACGAGGAATTGTCGCCGTTTCACCATGGGAGCAACCAGTTTACTCCCGCCACCGGCTCCTCCGCGCACTCAACGCAACTTTTGAAAGTCTTCTACGCTGATCCCCAACTGGCGGAGGATGGTGTGAAACAGAGGTGGGCCGATTTTGCCGACACGAGAGGAAGCGGTCGCCGAGTTTGAACTGGTTTTCGCGATAATCGCCGAAGAGTATGCCGAGCGAGGCGAGGCGCTCATCAAGGCGTGGCAGCCATCAATTGCCGGTACCTCAGCCACCCAACCTTCCGGTTGGTTGCGGTACAACACAACAACGTCTTTTACAACGAAAGGCCGCTACACTTTCGAGTAACGGCCTTAGCTTTTTTCTTATCTGCGTTCATCCGCGTCCATCCGCGGCGAAGACTTTAGTAACGGTAGTGATCCGGTTTGTACGGCCCTTCCACCGGCACTCCGATGTAATCGGCCTGCTTCTGTGTCAGCGTCGTCAGCTTCACGCCGATCTTCTCCAGGTGCAGCCGCGCCACCTCTTCGTCGAGATACTTCGGCAGCGTGTACACGCCCACCTTGTACTCGTCCTTCTTTTTCCATAGATCGATCTGCGCCAGCGTCTGATTCGAGAAGCTGTTCGACATGACAAAGCTCGGATGCCCCGTCGCGCAGCCCAGATTCACCAGCCGCCCTTCGGCCAGCATGTAGATGCTGTTCCCCGCTGGAAACGTGTACATGTCCACCTGCGGCTTGATGTTCGTCTTCACCACGCCCGCCATCGTGTTCAATCGGTCGATCTGAATCTCGTTGTCGAAGTGGCCGATGTTGCACACGATCGCCTGGTCCTTCATGTACTGCATATGCTCAAGTGTGATGATGTCCACGTTGCCCGTTGTCGTCACGTAGATGTCGCCCAGGCCCAGCGTCTCTTCGACCGTGGTCACCTGGAAGCCTTCCATCGCCGCCTGCAGCGCATTGATCGGGTCGACCTCGGTCACAATCACGCGCGCGCCCATGCCGCGCAGCGAATGCGCCGAACCCTTGCCCACGTCGCCGTAACCGCACACCACGGCCACTTTGCCCGCCATCATCACGTCGGTGGCGCGCTTGATGCCATCGGCCAGCGACTCGCGGCAGCCATACAGGTTGTCGAACTTCGACTTCGTCACCGAGTCGTTCACGTTGATCGCCGGCACGAGCAGCTTGCCTTCCTTCTGCATCTGGTACAACCGGTGCACGCCCGTCGTCGTCTCCTCGGATACGCCGCGCCATGCCTTCACCATCTCCGTCCAGCGCTTGGGATTCTCGGCGTAAACTTTCTTGAGCAGATCCTTGATCACCTGCTCTTCGTGGCTGCCCGAGGCCGAGTTCACCCAATCGGAACCCTGCTCCAGCTCATAGCCCTTGTGCAACAGCAAGGTCACGTCGCCGCCGTCGTCCACTACCAGTTCCGGACCCTTCCCGCCAGGGAAGCTGATCGCCTGGTAGGTGCAATCCCAATACTCTTCGAGTGTCTCGCCCTTCCAAGCAAACACCGGCGTGCCGGCCATCGCGATCGCCGCCGCCGCGTGGTCCTGCGTCGAAAAGATGTTGCACGAAGCCCAGCGCACATCCGCGCCCAAGTCCTTCAACGTCTCGATCAACACCGCCGTCTGAATCGTCATATGCAACGAGCCCGTCACACGCACGCCCTTGAGCGGCTTCTCGGTCGCATATTTCTTGCGAATTGACATCAAGCCGGGCATCTCGTGCTCGGCGATGGAAATTTCCTTGCGGCCCCAGTCGGCCAGGGCGAGATCGGCAACCTTGTATTCGGCCGCCAGCGTATTGGTCACAGTGCTCATAGAGGAAGTTAAGCTCCTGGGTTCCACAATACCACAAATCTGATATCAAGGAATCATGGTTTATTGATAGACTTGATTTCAGCAGATGCCCGGCCTCGTCAAAGCTCTAAAACTTCTCGGCGACGAATCGCGCCTGCGCCTCCTCCGCCTTCTCGATAAGGAGGAACTCTCCGTCGGCGAACTCCAGGACATCCTCGGCATGGGCCAATCGCGCATCTCCATGTCGCTCGCCCAATTGAAGCAAGCAGACCTCATCGAGTTGCGCCGCGCCGGGCAGAAAAGTCTGTACCGGCTGGCTCCCGCGCGCGAAATCGCCGCCCCTCTGCGCGACCTCCTCAAGCGCACTCGCGAAGAAATCGCCGAAGCCGCCGCCGACGACGAAGCTCTCGCCCTCATCCTCGCCCGCCGCAAAGACACCCTCCGAGCACACTTCGACGAACTCGCCGGACGCTTCGGCCGCCACTACGTCCCCGGCCGCAGTTGGAAAGGCCTCGCCGAGATGCTCTTCCGCATCCTCCCCCCGATGACCATCGCCGACCTTGGCGCCGGCGAAGGCTCGAACGCCCTCCACCTCTCACGCCGGGCGAAGAAGGTGATCGCCGTCGACAACTCCGAAAAGATGGTCGCCTACGGCCGCTCGCTTGCCAAAAAGTACAAGGTGAAGAATCTCGAATACCGGCTTGGCGATCTCGAGGACCTCCCCATCGACCGCGGCTCCTGCGACCTCGCCCTCTTCCACCAAAGCCTCCACCACGCCCTCCACCCCGAGCGCGCCATCGCCGAAGCCGCCCGCATCCTCGCCCCTGGCGGCCAGATCGCCATCGTCGATCTCATGCGCCACCGTTTCGAGCAGGCCCGCGAGCTTTACGCGCACGTCTGGCTCGGCTTCTCGCAAGTGGAACTTGC
>DASRHX010000174.1:0-10333 GCA_035650295.1 Bryobacteraceae bacterium
GAGCCCAAGGGCGTTACCGTTTCCGTCGAATTGCCCTGCGCCGCCTAGCGCGAGATCAGCGCAGTACCTGCAAGAGATTGTTGTAGTCGTCCGTCCACGGGCGATGAGTGCTGGCCAACAACGGCTCAGCCGATGCGCTCAACAACGGATGATCGAATACGTCTTGATCGCGCGCGATCAAGATCCACTCAGAGGCCGACTGCAACGGCTCGTCGTTTTTCGCATCCGCCACCAGCCGCGTGTGTAGTCCGAGCGACCGCCCAACGCGCTCTACCACCGGCGCCAGTTGGAGATGAATGTTCGATACATGCATCGCCAGAATGCCACGCGGCGCCAAGTGCTTCATGTAGAGCTGCAATGCCTCGCGCGAAAGCAGATGCACGGGAATCGAATCGCCCGAGAACGCGTCCACGACGAGCAAATCGAAACCGTTTGGCTTCTCGCGTTCCAGCGTCATCCGGCCGTCGCCGAGCACGATATCGACCTTTGCCGGGCAATCTGACAGAAACCGGAACCGAGTGCGCGCGTAGTCGATCACAAGCGGATTGATTTCATAGAAACGGAATTCATCGCCGGGTTTCGCATACGCTGCCAGCACGCCCACGCCGAGCCCGATCAGCCCCGTTTTGCGGTTCGGCCTTTCCAAACTGGCCAGCGCCAGCGCCACGCCTGACGTTGGCGTGTAGTATGTCGTCGTTAGATTCGGTTTGCTTAGGTACTGCGCGCCGTGGTTCACCGATCCGTGCACGAGCGTGCGCGCCGTTCCGCTCGCGGTCTGGCCTTCGGTCACGCGCAATACGCCATAGAAGTTACGCCCAGCCACTAACGCACTGCGTTCGAAGCTGAGGATCGACGAACCCGCCGCCACGAGCGTGCCAACCGCCACACCGGTCCACGCTATATCGGTAATGATGTGCTTGCGATATTCCAGAAGCAATGGTACGAAGCCGCACAACGCGATGCCGATCGGCAATTCGAAGTAACCGCGCAATAGCCTTGTCGCCATCATCCCGACCATCAGCGAACCGATCGCTCCGCCCGCCGAGATCATGAGATAGAAATAGGTAAGATCCTCAGCCGTAGGTTTCAGCGCGACCAACCTCGAGTGGCAATACATACACGCTCCGAACAGTCCTGCCAGAAACAACGGGATAGCAGTACGCACTGGCAACTGTCCCTGCAACTCCGCCCATGAGATCGCCGCCAATCCAGCGCCACCGAGAATCGTCCACACGTGCGAACGGTGCAGCCCCTCGCGGTCGAAGCAAAGGATAAAGGTTGCCAGGTACACGACCAACGGCAGCAGCCACAGGAACGGTATCGCCGCGACGTTCTGGCACAGATGATTCGTCACCGCCAGCAACAGCGCCGACGGAATCGCCGAAAGCAGCAGCCACAGCATCCGGTCGCGCCAGGGCGGGGAAGCTGAGCACGCCGCCGCTGGTTTCTCCTCCACAGCTTGCGCCCTTAAGCCAATCCATGCCGCGGCCACCAACCCCATCGCGCAGGCGACATACCCAAACGTCCACAGTACCGCCTGCTCGCGTGATGTCGACAACGGCTCGACGACGACCGGATACGCCAACAATGCCACAAGCGAGGCCAAATTCGAGAGTGCAAACAATCTATATGGCAGCGCGCCGCCCTCCCGCGTTGCAAACCAAGACTGCACCAGCGGGCTGGTTGCAGACAATAGGAAGTAAGGAGCCCCTACGGTCGCCACCAGCAGCCCCAGGATTCGCCAGAGCGGATCCTCTGTCCCAACAGGCTTCCAAGCCGCATTTGGCACGATCGGCAGCGCCAATAAGCTCACCGCCAGCAGGGACGTGTGGACGATCGCCTGCTGCTTTGGGTTCAAATAGCGAGCCAGCAGGTGCGCATAGCCGTAGCCCGCCAGCAACATGCCCTGAAAAAAGAAGATGCAGACCGACCATACCGCCGCCGTACCCCCAAACCATGGCAAAATCAGCTTCGCCAGAACCGGCTGTACGGAAAACAGCAAGAGCGCGCTGAGGGTCACCGATGCCCCGCAGATCCACGCATAGGGGATGCGCATCGTCTCAATCTATCGGCTGGATTGCGCCGCTCCTTTAACCAATCGCTCCCTAACCAGTGCAAACAAATCGTCCGAATCCGGCGTCACCACTGGCTTTGCCTCAAACCACCGGCGTGATACCCCTTCCCAACGTGCCATCTCGCCGCCCGTCTTTACGAACGCATCCGCGCGATCGATAAACAGCCGCGCCGAATCCTTCACGTCCTCCACTGAAAAATCCACCACCACTAAATAGAGGTCCGGTTTCACGAACTGCATGAGGCTGTTCGACTCGAACAGTACGTTCCGGCTTGTGGCGATCAATTCGCGAACACGCGGCATAGCCTGGGCCAGTTCCCCTTGCGCTGTCCGCACCCAGAACGCCCGCTCCGCACCGGCCGCCAGGAACCGTCCGCTGTCGGTGCCGTTCGGCGTGCCCTCCTGATCGATCGCCACCGGGTCCTCATGCTCCGCGCATGAACAGGCATGCGTGCATACGCCATGCCCATGCTGCGTCACTTTCACCGCTGTCCAACCTGCCTCGCGCGTCGCCGCGATGATCGACGCCGCCACCGTCGTCTTACCGATATTCCGGCTGTGCCCGCCGACGACGATAATCACGCCCGCTCCTTCTCCAACGCCGCTTCCAGTGCCGCCACGCGCGCCAACAAACCCTTCACCTGTGTCCGCATCTTCGGCGTCTGAGCTCCCGCTGCCAGCGTTTCCAGATATTCACGCAGTGGTCGGGCCGGCGTTCCCCAAACAGGCTCCCCCGCACGCACGATCTTCGATGTCAGAATCCCCGCGCCCGACCCCACTACTGCTTTCGATTCAATCCGCGCCTTGTCGCCCACGCCCACCTGCCCGCCCACTACGGCATAGTCGCCGATCGTCACGCCGCCCGAGAATCCCGTCTGCGCTGCCACCACCACATGCTTTCCGATTACGCAATTGTGTCCCACGTGCACCATGTTGTCGAGTTTCGTTCCGCCGCCGATTTGTGTCACACCCAGTGCGGCGCGGTCCACACACGAGTTCGCGCCGATCTCTACGTCGTCGCCTAACTCCACGCGTCCTACCTGCGGAAACTTCTCCCACTTGCCGCCTGTCATCGCAAAGCCAAAGCCATCGGCCCCCAAGATGCACCCGGCGTGCAGAATGACGCGCGCGCCAATCATCGTGCCATCGTAGATCGTCACCCGCGGATGGAGCCATCCGTCTTCGCCAATTGTCACGTCCCGCCCGATTACGCACCCGGCGGATACCACCACACGCGCACCGATCCGAGATCCCGTGCCCACGACCACATGCGGGCCCACGCTCGCGCCGTCTCCGATCACGGCGTTTGCATCCACGACTGCGGTCGGATGAACTCCTGATTGCGGCCGCTCCACTGGATGGAAACGCGCCACCACGCGCGCGAAAGCCGCCCTCGGATCGCTCACGCGAATCACTGTGCGCCCATCGAAGTCCACAGCCGCCAACAGACACCCCGCGCGCGATCCCGCCGCCACCTTCTCATTACCCGCGAAACTGACTTCGTGTTCGCTTGCCGCATCGGCCGCCGCTACGCCTTGCAATACGCGCTCGCCCTCACCCGTAAAGGGGGCGCCCAGCCACGCCGCCAGTTCCCGAACCGTCGTCGACTTCATCTCTCGTATCCTAATTCTTTCATGCCCATCGATCCGTCAGCGACGATCGCGCCCACGGCGAAGGTCCATCCCGATGCAATTGTCGGCCCACAATGCGTGATCGGTGAATACTGCATCGTCGAGCAAGACGTCGCCCTTGGCCGGGGCAATCGCCTCGAACCTTACGTCTATCTCAAGCGCTGGACGAGCATGGGCGACGAAAACGCAATCAGCGCCTGTACCGCGCTCGGTACCGATCCCTTCGACAAGAGCTTCACTGGCGAACGCAGCTATCTGAAAATCGGCCACCGCAACATCATCCGCGAAAACTACACCATCTCACGAGGCACACAGCCGGAATCGGAGACCATTCTCGGCGACGACAACTACATCATGTCCAGTGGCCACGTGGCGCACAATTCGCGTGTGGGCAATGGCTGCACCATTGCCAGTTGTTCTCTCGTCGCTGGACACGTCACCATCGAAGATCGCGCCTTCATTAGCGGCGGCGTCGTGGTCCACCAGTTTTCCCGCATTGGAGCGCTCGCCATGATTGGCGGCAACGTGCGAGTGAATCAGGATGCTCTTCCTTATTGCCTGTATAGCGATTTCAACATCACGCCGAAAGGCCTGAATCTCGTCGGATTGCGCAGGGCCGGCATAGCGCGTGATACCATTGCCAGTCTAAAGTTGGCATATAAGATCTTGTTTCATTCTCATCTCAAGCTCAGTCATGCGCTGGAACGCATAGAGCGAGAGATTCCCAACGACCACACGCTGCACATGGTGGAATTTATCCGCGCTTCGAAGCGTGGCATCCCCAGACCCCGCCGCGCCGGGGCCAACGAGGATCAGGAGTAATTCATGCGGACAGTTGTGATTGCGCTAGCGCTGGGCGGGCTTGCCGCCGCTCAATCGCTTACGCTCGAACAAGCCGTTCAACAAGCCGTCGACAGGTATCCATCCATCAAGGTGTCACGCGAACAGGCTTCAGCTGCCGCCGCCGGCATCGCGCTCGCCCGCACTTCGTATCTCCCCAAGGTCGACTTCACCTCCCAGGTGAACCGCGCCACGCGCAACAACATCTACGGCATGCTGCTTCCACAATCCGTTATCGCTCCCATCTCTGGACCGCCGGTACGCGAAGCCACCGGCTCCTCCGTCTTCGGCAGCGCTATTGGACTGCATGTGGCCTGGGAGCCGTTCGACTTCGGCCTTCGCAAGTCGACCGTCGAGGCCGCTGAATCCGCCCGCCGTCAGGCCGATGCCGCCATGGAGCGCACGCGCTTCGATGTCGCCACATCCGCTGCTGCAGCCTTCCTTACGATCCTCGCCGCCGAGGAAACGGTGAAGGCAGCCGACGCGGGTATCGAGCGCGCGAAAGTTGTCGATGATATCGTTGCCGCTCTTGTAAAAGCCGAACTACGTGCTGGAGCCGATAGCGCCCGCGCACGCGCCGAACTTGCCGCCGCCGACACGCAGCGTATTCAGGCTCGGCAAGCCCTGGCGCTCGCGCGCGCCTCGCTGGCACAACTCACCGGCGCGCCCATAGAAGCCATAGCTGCCGGGAAATTGCTCAGTGAAGCGCCCGCCATAACCGCTCCCGAACCAGCGCCTGCGAAGCATCCCGCACTGCTCGAACAGACCGCTGCCATCGACGCCGTACGCGCCCGCCAGAAGGTCCTTGACCACAGCATCTTCCCGAGGTTCAACGTCGAGTCGTCGACGTATGCCCGCGGTACCGGAGCCAACCCCGACTTCACCACGCAAGGCGGCGCCAACGGACTCGCACCGAATTTCTATAACTGGGGACTTGGCTTCTCGCTCAACTTCGGTCTCACCGACTGGGCCACACTCAAGCCGCGGCGGGAAATCGAAAACGCTCACGAACGAACCGAGCAGGCGCGCCTGGAACAGATCCAAACCGATCTTACCGCGCGTCTCGCTAAGGCCCGCGCATTGATCGAGGGCGCGCGCCAGGTGGCTGCCGTCACCCCAATGGCTCTCGATGCCGCACGCGCCTCAGAAACGCAGGCTACGGCGCGCTACCGCGCCGGGCTGGGTACATTGGTCGAGGTAGCCGAATCGCAGCGCATGCGCACGCAGGCCGAAATCGATTCCTCCCTAGCCCGTCTCGCCGTCTGGCGCGGCATGTTGGAAGCCGCCATCGCCGCGGGCTCCATCGACGAATTCATCCAACAGGCGAAGGGGAACTAGACGATGCGCCTTGTCCGCGCGGCTCTCCGCCGTCCCATCGCGATGCTTGTGGCCGTGCTGGCGCTCGTGCTCGTGGCCATGCTCGCTATTCAGCGCATGAAGGTGGACATCTTTCCGCAGGTCGGTTCGCCGACCATTTATGTCGCGCAACCTTACGGCGGCATGGACCCGGCGCAGATGGAAGGCTACCTCACCTATTACTACGAGTATCACTTCCTCTACATCACCGGAATCGAGCACGTGGAGTCGAAATCGATCCAAGGCGCCGCGTTGATGAAGCTGGTCTTCCACGAAGGCACGGACATGAATCAGGCTATGTCCGAGGTGGTCGGTTACGTCAACCGCTCGCGCGCCTTCATGCCGCCCGGAGCAGTCCCTCCGTTCATCACACGCTTCGACGCAGGCACGCTCGCTGTCGGACAACTCGTCTTTTCCTCGGCCACGCGCACCGTCGCCGAGATGCAGGACTTTGCCATCAACCGCGTGCGCCCCCTCTTTGCGACCCTGCCCGGCGTCTCCGCACCGCCCCCCTTTGGCGGAAGCCAGCGCACCATCGTCGTTCGCCTGAATCCCGACCGCTTGCGCTCTTACCGTGTCTCGCCCGAGGAAGCCATTGCCGCCGTCAACAAGGCCTCTGCCGTATACCCCTCCGGCGTCATCCGCACTGGCGACCTTGCCCGCATCGCCCACACTAATGCCGCCATCGGCGGAGACCTCACGGAGCTCGCTAACGCGCCGGTGCGTACCGGCAGCGGACCTACCATCTATATTCGCGACATCGCGGCCGTCGAAAACGGCAGTGACATCCTCACTGCCTACGCACATGTGAATGGCAAGCGCACGGTCTACATCATGGTGACCAAGCGCTCCGATGCATCGACGCTTGACGTCATCCAAGAGGTGAGAGCTTCACTCCCCAAGTTTCGCGCCGTTGTACCCGAGGACGTCGAAGTGCGCTTGGAGTTCGATCAGTCCGGCTTTGTCACGCGCGCCCTCGGCGGCCTGCTGCAGGAAGGCATCCTCGGCGCCGCGCTCACCGGCCTTATGGTGTTGCTCTTCCTGCGCGACTGGCGCAGCGTGATCATCGTCCTGCTCACGATTCCCTTTGCGTTGCTCGGTTCCGTAGTTGGTCTATACATCTCGGGCCAGACCATTAACATCATGACTCTCGCCGGACTTGCCCTCGCCGTCGGCGTGCTCGTGGATGAAGCTACAGTCGAAATCGAGAATATCCACACCCACATGGCGAGCGGCCTGCCACGCGCCCGGGCCGTTCTCGAAGCTTGCAAGAAGACCGCGTTACCTCGCCTACTCGCGATGCTCTGTATCTTGAGCGTCTTCGTTCCCAGCCTCTTTATGGCGGGCATCGGCCGTCAGCTCTTCGTGCCCATGTCGCTCGCTGTCGGCTTCGCCATGGTCTCGTCTTATCTGCTCTCCTCCACGCTGGTACCGGTGCTGGCCACGTGGCTGATGCGCCAAGTGAGCGCCCACGACGACGAGAGCGTACTGCGAACCCTCTACCGCCGTTATGTTGAACTGATCGTTCGCTTGCGCTGGCTCTTGGCGGGCGGCTATCTTGCCGCTGCGGCGCTTATCCTGCTCGCCGTCGTGCCGCACCTCGGCCTGGAACTCTTTCCCAACGTCGACGCGGGCCAGTTCCAATTGCGCATGCGCGCCCCAACGGGCACTCGCGTTGAACGCACCGAAGAGGACGCGCTGAAGATGCTCGACATCGTCAAACGCACAGTAGGCTCCGATAACGTCGAAATCTCCACTGCCTTCACCGGCGTCCAGCCCTCCAGCTATCCCGTCAACCTCATTCAACTATGGACCAGCGGCCCGCACGAGTCCGTTATGCGCGTGCAGGTGAAGCCCGCGGCCACGCTGCGTGGAGAGGACCTCCGCGAGAAACTCCGGGCCGCCTTCGCGCGCGAGATGCCCAAGCACCAGTTCAGCTTCGAAGCCGCCGACCTTGTCAGCCAGGTGATGAGTTTCGGATCACCC
Organism: Bryobacteraceae bacterium; assembly: GCA_035650295.1. GTDB lineage: Bacteria > Acidobacteriota > Terriglobia > Bryobacterales > Bryobacteraceae > JAFLBB01. The sequence goes on from DASRHX010000174.1 coordinate 7,888, forward strand.
ACTCCGATTGAAGTCGCCATCCAAGGCCCAGCGCTCCCGGCTAATCGCGCCCATGCTGCCAAGGTATACGCCGAACTTGCCAAGATACCTGCCCTGCGCGACCTTCAAATGGCCCAGCCGCTCGACTACCCAACGCTCGACATCACCGTCGACCGCGACCGTGCGGGCCAATACGGCCTCACCGCTTCCAGCGTTGCCCACTCGCTTGTCACCGCCACCTCGTCGTCGCGCTTCACCGACGCCAACTACTGGCGCGACCCAGGTTCCGGCAATGCCTTTCAGATCCAGGTTGAGATCCCGCAGCATCGCATTCAATCCATCGAAGAAGTGCGTGACCTGCCAGTCATGCCTGGCTCCTCGGACCGGCCGCTCTTGGGCGACGTCGCCTCGCTCAAGTACGGCACCACGTTCGGCCTCGTCGAGCGCTACAACATGCAGCGCATTGTCAGTTATACAGCCAACCTTCACGGGGTCTCGCTTGGCGAAGCCTCCAGCGAAATCCAAGCCGCCATCGCCCGAGCGGGTGCGCCTGCCCGCGGCATCACCGTCGCCCTCCGCGGGCAGATACCGCCGCTTGAAGAAACACTCGCCGGACTGCGCAGAGGGCTCTATCTCGCCATCGCCGTCGTTTTCCTGCTCCTCACCGCAAACTTCCAAAGCTTCCGCCTCTCGATCGCCGTCCTACTCACGACGCCTGCCGTCCTCTGTGGTGTCGTGCTCGCCCTTTGGTTTACGTCAACAACAGTCAACATCCAGTCCTTCATGGGCGCAATCATGGCCATTGGCATCTCCGTGGCGAACGCGATTCTGCTTGTGACCTTCTGCGAATTGGCACGGCATGAGGGAAGCAGCCCCACCGAGGCCGCCATTGCAGGCAGCACCGGGCGCCTCCGCGCCGTGCTCATGACCGCAATCGCCATGATCGCTGGCATGCTGCCCCTCGCCCTAGGCCGCAGTGAGGGTGGCGAACAGATGACTTCCCTTGGCATCGCCGTCATCGGCGGCCTCTTGCTCGCAACCTTCGCGACGCTCACCGTGTTGCCAGCGCTTTATGCCATCCTGCAATCGCGCGCCCACAAGCTCTCGCCGTCGCTCGATCCGGACGACCCCGAAAGCACCCACTACGAGGCATCGAACTCATGAGTACCCGTTTCATCTCCCTGGCCCTTTTCGCTGCCACGCTCGCCGCGCAGCCCCTGGAGACCGTTCGCGTCACGACCGGCGCGGCCGCGCGTGCCTCGCGCCTGCCGGGTGAACTGCGCCCCTTCCTTGCGGTCGACCTGCGCGCGCGCGTTGCGGGCTTCATCGAGTCCGTTGAAGTCGATCGAGGAAGCGCCGTCCGTAAAGGTCAAGTGCTTGTGAAACTCACCGCTCCAGAACTTGCTGCGCAGATCGCCGAAGCCGAATCCAAGGTCCGCGCCGTCGAAGCGCAGAAGGCCGAAGCGCAGGCCAAACTCCTCGCCGCGCAAAGCACCTACGATCACCTGAAAGCCGCCAGCGCCACGCCGGGCGTGATCGCGGGCAACGAACTTGTCCTCGCCGAGAAAGCCGTCGATGCCGCCCGCGCGGCTCTCTCCGCGCTCGACTCCGCAGCCGCTGCTGCCGCTTCCGCCATCCTTCCGTTAAAAGAGATGCAGCGCTATCTCAATGTTGAGGCTCCCTTCGACGGCACAATCACCGAACGTCTCGTCCATCCCGGTGCGCTTGCCGGACCTACCACTGGCCCGCTGCTTCATCTCGAACAGAACTCCAAGCTCCGGCTCGTCGTCTCCGTCCCTGAAGCCGAAACGGGTGCTACCTCCCGAGGCGCCGCTCTCAAATTCCGAGTGCCCGCGTTCCCAGGTCAATCCTTCAGCGCCATTGTCAGCCGTATCCCGCGCTCGCTCGACCCACAAACCCGCACGATGCCCGTCGAAGCTGACGTGAACAACTCGAGCGGAGCCCTCGCCCCCGGCATGTACGCCGACGTCGATTGGTCCTCCCGCCGCGCCAAGGCTTCGCTGCTCGTCCCGCCCACCGCCATTGCCACAACAACGGAACGCAGCTTCGTCATCCGAGTCACAAACGGCAAGGCGGAATGGGTCAACGTCTCCAAAGGCGCCGCCTCCGGCGACCTCCTCGAAGTATTCGGTCCACTTAATGACGGCGATGTGATTGTGAAGCGCGCGAGCGATGAGATTCGGAATGGCAGCGCCATCACAACGAAGTGACCTTAGCCGCGATAGGGAGTCGCGGAAGTCTTCACTTCAACCTCGCCGTAGTCATGCTGATCGAGCAGCATGCGCGTGCTTGCCGCATTGAGCCTCCGGTTCGGACATGGCCCAATACGCACCGACGTCAGTGGCAGCTTTTGGTTCTGGTAGCCAAGCTGAACGCATAGTTCTTTCAGGCTGTAATAGGGCGCCAACATGCCCCGCACGACGCGATACGATGGCCGCGCCGGGCT
>DASRHX010000175.1:0-3124 GCA_035650295.1 Bryobacteraceae bacterium
CGGTCCATCCGCGGACCCAAGGAGCCTTGGCGCTCGCAAAACCAATCTTCGCGCCGTAGAAATCGGCATCGGCCATCGAGTCGAACCGCGGCGGCTGGCCGAACTGCGCGGACGTGAAGTCAACGCGGCCATGCAGGGTGCGGCCGGAAAAGTCAGTAGGCCCCCGGAACCGCGCGTCTGCGAAGGAAATTGATGAAAAAGTGTCGGGGCGGCTCGCATTGTGCTTGGGCCATTGCAGAAATTTCTGCTTGCGATCCGACGTCCATTCCTCAAAACGATCCTTGTATCGCGGGTCGCTCAGAAAATTGCTCCGATACGTATTCCATTCCGCTTCTAACTGGCCACGAAGGTCAGCTTCCCCCACAAACAGCGCGCGGGAGAGATTAGCGGACTCCCCGAAGCTCGCGCGGGAAAGATTGGCGCGTGTCCCGAAGATCACACCGGAGAGATCGGCGCCATGCGAGAAGGCCACGCCTGAGAGATTGGAGCGAAACCCGAACTTCGCGCCGGAGAGGTTGGCGCTATGATCGAAGGTTGCGTTGGCGAGAGACGCGTGAGAGTCGAACGTTGCGCCTTTCAGATCGACGAGACTACAGAATATCGTGCCGGAGAGATCGGCGCCTGCCCCGAAGGTCACGCCGGAGAGATTGGCGTAATGCCCAACGATCGCGCCGGACAGATTGGCTTGAAGCCCGAACGTCGCGCCGGAGAGTTGGGCGTAATTGGCGAAGGTCGCGCCGTGAAGATTGGCGGACTTCCCGAAGGTCGCGCCAGAGAGATCGGCACGCATCCCGAAGATTGCGTTGGCGAGAGACGCGCGATCCCCGAACGTCGCGCCGGACAGATTGGGGAAATTCCCGAACATCGTGCCGGAGAGATTAGCGGACTCCCCAAAGGTCGCGCCGGCAAACATCGCCATGCCAGGAACGAAGCGGATTGCGCCACCGTCTCTCCAATCGGGGCCGTCGCCGAATTGGCAGCCGGACAAATCCGCGCCATCACCGAACACAAAGCCGGAGAAGTCGATCACCGAATTTTCAGGGTCGCGAAAATCTACACGGGCGAATGTCACGCGGATGTAAGACCCGGCTGACCCGCTGGTGTTTTCAGCGCGCCAGTTGTTCCAGACATCGTTGCCGCAGCGCGCGAGCGCTAAAAAGAATTCCTGGTCGTAAACGGGTTTGCCGTCCTTGCCGCTTCGCGGCGCGGGTGGCTCCATCGGCGAGGTTGCGATGCCAGGTTCAACATCTGTGCCAACCGCGTGCGGCACCTGAGCGATGTCTTGATCCACGAAGGCCGCTCCAGGGCGCCGGGAGCGGCCCCGTTTGCTTGTCCCCCGCGTAGCCCGTGGCGGTAGGGAGCGTTTTGCCATTGCGTGCTCGACACCTGAGAGTACGCTAAAAAGCCGAAAGGGGTCAGCCTGATGATAGGCCCTGCCGCCTTTCGGCGTGGCACACTGGCGGGCGCAGGGGCGCCCGTAGGCGCGTTTTCTGCGGAGGGCAGCCCTTGGTGCCGCCCTTCTCGTTTTGGCGCATGGGCGGTTTTCCAGGCGTTACCCGTGCCGTTACCCACGGCTGTTTTTGCTCCCAAAACTCGTAAAATAATCCAAATAATACCGATAGTTATCATTATAGGACCGCGGTATCGTAGAACCTCACCTCCTATAGAGGGGCTCTCCGCAAAACTCTTGGGAGTTCGTCCATGAAAGTGCTTCTTACCCGCTTTGTAGAAGACGAGTCGGGCGCGACCGCCATCGAATACGGCCTCATCGCCGCCGGTATCTCGGTCGCCATCATCACCGTGGTCGGCACGCTGGGCAGCAGCCTGAAGACGACCTTCACGTCGGTGCAGACCGCGATCAAGTAAGCTTCCTGGTTCCCTGCATGTGGCTCTCTCTCCGCCCCGGCCCTGCCGGGGCACTTTTTTTGCCGGTGCACCGGGAATACGCTCGCTGGGATCAGTTTTTTGTCGATCCGTGGGTGTCGCGCGACCGGTAGGAGACCGCCATGTCGAAACGCCATGCTTCGCCACACGTCGGCCGCCGCAGCTTTCTCAAGGCCGCAACGCTCGCCGGCGCCGGCAGCTTGGCGCCGTCGGTTGCGGCCGATGCGCAAGGGGTTGCACAATCGCCGCCGAGGAGTGCGCCGATGGTGGATGAGCTGACCGCGGAAGAGCTGCGCAGCCTGCTCAAGCTCGAGCCGAATCAAACCTGCGGAACTAGCACCCCGCAAGCAATAACAACGGCTTGCATTGTCAAACTGCGCTAACGGTCGCAATTGTCGCTAAAGCGCTTTCAGGCGCACTGTCAAACTGGGCTCGAACACCGCGTTCGCTGTTAGCGGCCCCACTCCACTTCCGCTTCGCGGCGCACGGCCTCACTCTCGGGATTCTTCATCTTGAGCCAGTACGGCGATTTTCCCGAGACATAGCGCGAGTCCTTGCGCTTCGACACGATGCCTTCAAAGCCGAGCGACCGTGCATGCTCGAACACGGTTGCGCCATCGAACTCATCGCCGTCGATCCATTCGTTGAACACCAGCCCGGGCTCACTGGCGGCAAGGAGCCGGCGGAGTTCGATTTTGCGTTGCTCAAGTGGCTCGCGCCGCAGATCCTCCCCGCCGAGCTTGATCAGATCGAAGGCATAGAGAAATACATGGTCGTCTCGCTTGCGATGAAGAAGCAGGTTAAATGACGCAACCCCGCTGTCATCGCATGCGACCGCCTCGCCATCGAGCGTGCAGGAAGGCAGCCGCGCCATCGCCTCCACGATCAGCGGGAAGCGGTTAGTCAGATCGTTGCCAGGGCGGCTATAAAGCCTCACCCGCTCGCCGTCGTTGCGGGCGATGACCCGGAAGCCACCGAGCTTGACCTCATGAAGCCAAAGAGGCCCCGAGGCCGGGCGTGGGGCCGTCATTGGCAGGCACGGCGCGATGAAACCCGCCGGCAAGGTACGCAACAACAACATGCGCGGCTAATTAGCGGGCAGTGGGGGCCTGGTCAACGCTTCAGTCGAGCCCAGCTGCGCACCGATTGGCGGTCATGCTACGCTAAGTTTCCATGTAAGAATTGCTCGGCATTGCTGCCGTTACGCTCATGATCTTCGGCGTGGTCGTCATCGTCTGGA
>DASRHX010000176.1:0-7744 GCA_035650295.1 Bryobacteraceae bacterium
ATCGTATCTAAGCGGCGCCAGAAGCAGCAAGCCGCGAGCGCAAACGAGACTTAGTCGTTGAGGAAGGCCATCGTTTTGACGCCTGAGATATCGAAGCGCTTCCGGCATCGCATGTTTTTGCACGAAGCCTGATTGTCCACGAGCACCATGTAGCTTTGTGCTTTGGCGAACTTGGCACGATCGCGCTCGTCGCCGCCGCCCGGCATGCGGTCCTTCTTCTTGCGCACTACCCACTCCAATTCATAGGAATCGGAGGTGCGGCAATACGGGCAGTTCAATTGCGCGGGCTTGCGAGCGCGGGATTCGGTGTAGAAAGCTCTCTCGTCCATTTACTGACTGCTGATTGTCTCGAAACTTCGGTCCAGGCGCAAGAGGAACTCATCGATATCCGCTTTGCCAATGTTCATGGGCGGGGAGAGACGGATGCAGTTGCCATGCAGACCGCCCTTGCCGAGCAGCAATCCCAATTCTCGTGCCGCCTCGAGAAGCGCCGCGGCTTGGGCGGTTGCGGGTGTGCGCGAAGCGCGGTCGGTGACAAGTTCCATGGCTTGTAGAAGGCCCATGCCTCGGACATCGCCGATGAGGGGGTGCTTGTCCTGCAGCGCAAGCAGTCCTTCACGCAGGTAAGCGCCATTCTCCGCTGTTCGTGTGCGGAGTCCGTGAGCTTCGATGAAATCGAGCACGGCGCAAGCGGCCTCGGACGAGATCGGGTTTCCACCAAAAGTAGCAATGGTGGGAGAGGGAACGGCGCGGGCGACCTCATCGCGGGCGAGAGTGAGCCCGATGGGCAGCCCATTAGCGAGGCCCTTGGCGGAGGTCAGGATGTCCGGTGTAACTCCCCAATGCTCTATGCCGAACCACTTGTCGCCGGTGCGACCCCAGGCGGTTTGGACCTCGTCGGAAATGAAGACGCCGCCATGCTGGCGGACCGTGTCGGCGACGATGCCGAAATATTCGGGAGGCGGCGTAATGAATCCGCCCACGCCTTGAATGGGTTCGGCGATCATTCCCGCGACGCGGCCGGAGGTGGTCGTGCGGATGAGGTCCTTGACGTCGGTGGCGCAGCGCAACTCGCAATTCGGATAAGTGAGTCCGAATGGACAGCGGTAACAGTAGGCATTGTGCGCGAACGTGATGCCGGCGGCGGGTGGACCGGAGTAACGCCAGGCTTGATTTCCAGTGAGCGCCGCGGCGAGCTGCGAACGGCCATGGTAGGAGTGGCGCAGCGCTATGATGTCGCTGTTGCCCGTGAACATGCGGGCAGCGTGGATCGCGGTTTCGTTGGCCTCGGAGCCTGAGTTGGTAAACATGGACCGCGTGAGAGCGCCATTCGGTGAGATCGACGCGAGCTGCTGGGCAAGCTTCATCATGGGACCGCTCGAGTAGAGCGTCGACGTATGCCCAAGGGTGTCAATCTGGCGATGGACTCGAGCGTTGATCTCATCGTTGCAGTGACCGATGGATACGGTAACGATGCCGCCAAAGAAGTCCAGATACTGACGGCCATCGGCGTCCCAGACGTACTGGTCTTTCGAGCGTGCAAGGACGAGCGGCTCCCTATAAAGGTGAAAGACAGCGGGAAAGAGAAACTCACTTCGAGCGAGCAGGATCTCGTCCTGGTTCATACCCGAATGGTAGCAGCGAAGAACGCGCCCGCGGCGCCAGGCGATAGAATATAGGCAGAACCGTGACCGAACCCAGCGCCCTGATCAATTTGGTGGATGCCGCCCGCCGCCGAACGATGGCCCATCACGTTGTCGAGCAGGCGTTGACGGGGACGTGTGCAGCGTTAGCCGGCGCGGCACTAATTCTGATCGCGGGCTCGGATATTCTCGATTGGCGCTGGCTGATCTTGTTGTTCGCAGGCGGAGTGGGCTGGAGCGCGTGGCGCACGCTGAAGCGAATCAAGGGGCCATACGAGGTCGCGCAGGAAATCGACCGGCGAATGGAGTTGAACGACACGCTGTCGACTGCTTATTTCTTCAATGGCGAGGACAAGCGCTGCTTGGTTGTAGCGGAGCTGTGGCAACTCCAGCGCGCCCGGGCCGAGGCGGCATCGCAAAGCTTGCGCCCCGCTGACGTATTCCCGTGGGCTCTGCCGCGACAAGCATATGTCGCCGCGCTCATGATCGCATTGATGGGCGGATTGCTCATTGCGCGTTACGGCTTGATGGGAACGCTGAGTGTTCGAGCCCCGATGGTGCACGGACTATCGCAGTTCTTCAAACCCAGTGCGGAGAGGAATGCGAAGGGAGGGCCGGGCAGCAAGAAGCAGGATGAAAAGGCACTTGGCATTCCGCTTGACGACCAAGGGGAAGAAGACAAGGACCTCGATGCCGCCAGTCCGGATGTCCTCGCCGAAGTGAACACACCAGACGTGAATGCCGGCGTGGATACGAAAGACATTCTCAAGTCGCAGACCAAGGAGATTAAAGCGCAGGCCGAAGAAGGCGACGCGATGGACGATAGCGCGGAGGGAAACGACCGGACCAAGGGCGACGGGAAGGACGGCAACTCTCAGGCGAACGACAGTGCGACTCCCGATGGTCAAAAGGGAATTCCTCAGGAAGGGAAGAACGGCGAACAGGGCAAAGAGGGCAACAACTCAAGCCTCATGGACAAGATGCGGGATGCAATGGCGAACCTGCTGGCCAAGATGAAGATCCCGAATCAAGGCCAGCCGAAGCAGGGCTCAAACCAGAAGGGGTCTCAGGGCGGCGGCGAAATGCAGGGCAAGCAAGGGGGACAGCAGAAGGGGCAGACCCAGGGTAAGGGATCGCCCTCAGACGATGCCGAAGGCGCCGATGAAGGTCAACCCAGCGAGCAGGCACAATCGGGTCAGGGCAAGGGAGCGGACAAGGGTAACGAGCAGCAGAGCCAGCCTGCACAGCAGAGCGGAATGGGAAAGCAGGATGGCGAGAAGAGCATCAAGGATGCCGAGCAGGCCGCGGCAATGGGCAAAATCAGCGAGATCTTCGGCAAACGGGCGCAGAATATGACCGGCGAGATGATGGTCGAGGTGAAGTCCAGTAAGCAGCAACAGCTTCGGACTGCGTATGCGAACCGCGCAACCACGCATCGCGAGTCGGGAGGCGAGATCCACCGTGATGAGGTTCCGCTCGACTTGCAGTATTTCGTACAGCAGTATTTCGAGAAGGTCCGCAAACCTGCCGTGGCGAGCAAGCCGGATGTTGCGCCCGAACCGGCAAAGAAGTAGGTTACTTGCCGCTCTGCGCGCGTTCGAGAACTCGCTGCGCAAAGTAGTTCGTCACGCGAGCTTCGTTGCGGGCGACCTCATAGTAGGCGGTTTTGCGCAATTGATCTTTCCGGTTCTGAAGCGTTTCCCTGATTGTCTGTTGAACACGGGGATCGTTCAGGTCGCGCTGGCCGGCAGGCTCCTTGGAAACCAGCTTGAGGATGCGGTAGCCTTCCGCCGTTGAAATGATGGGTGAGACCTGACCAGGCTGCAATGACATGACCATTTTGCGGAGCTCGACATTGGCCTGTTCGAGCGCTGATTCGGGAATGAAACCCATGTCACCGCCATTGGGCGCCGTGTTCGGGTCTTCGGAGAAGCTTTGGGCGATCATAGCGAAATCTTCGCCCTGCTTCAGACGCGCTTCGATCATCTGAATTTTACGCTTCGCTTGTTCGTCGTTTTGCGCTTTGTCGCTGCGGAGGTTGCGGACGTTGGGATCGGGCTGGGGAGTAACCAGGATGGTGGCCAAGTGCACCTGGGGCTCGGCGAGATTGAAGTTCGCTTTGTTGGCTGCGTAGAAATCGGAGATGTCTTTGTCCGTGATAGTGGGAATGCGTGACGTGATCTCGCGGTTGAACAACTTCGCGATACTCAAGTCGCGCCGGATTTGCACTTTCAGATCTTGAATCGTGATCTTCCGGGCATCCATCTGCTTTTGAAACTCTTCCTGTGTGTAGGGCGCCTTTAGCTCGTTGAATTTGGCTTCCACATCGGAGTCTACTGCCATCAAGCCGAGCTTTTCGGCGCGCTGTAACATGATCTCGTTATCGATCATGCTCCTCAGGATGTCGAGCTTTTGGTTATCGACAAGGTCTTCATTGGATTCGGGGTTGGAAGACGAGAATTGGATTTTGAACTGCTTCTCCAATTCCGCGTACAGGATGGGACGAGCGTTGACCTCGGCGGCGACGTTCGTAGGCGTGGCCCGCTTGCAACCCTGGGCTACTAACAGGAGTGCAAGCACCAGCGCGGGAATTGATTTCACCATGAACCCGACTATTGTAGCGCGTGAGGTTGTGAGCGCCGAGAGGTTAGGAATTCGTGTCCGCACGGCCGGGCTGCCGCGGAATATAGAGGCAAAGCGGATCCGTGCCGAGTGGTGTACCCGTGGCTTCGAATGCTCGAGCTCGCGATCCGCCACACAGGGCATTGTATTCGCAGTACCCACAGCGCTCCTCGAACTGGCGTGGATCATGGAGCGATTTAAAGAGAGGCGCCTCACGATAGACTTCCGCCACGCGGTGAGTGCGCACATTTCCCGCCGAAATTGGGAGAAATCCAGCCGGACAGATCTCACCAGTGCTCGAAACAAACATGATGCCATGACCATCGCGAATACCGGCGCCACGAAGCGGGCCGCTCCGTTTCATCTGCTCTCCCGTGAGGCCTTGTGCGCGCATGAGTTCGATGGCGACTCTCCTATAGGAGGGGGCCTCGGTCGTGGCTACGATGAAGGGCGAGGCCTTCGAAACATCGAATATCCACGCCATTAGGGATTCGCTATCCTCCGGAGAGAGGGGTTGGAGGACCTTTCCACGTCCGACTGAAATTAGAAAGAACAGACTCCATCTGGCGATGTCATGCGGCTTTAGAAGCTCGTAGATCGCGGATATGTCGTGCGCCGTCTCCGCGGCGGCAAGCGTATTGATTTGAATGGGAAGTTCGAGACTTTCCGCCCACTGGATGGCCTGCATGGTGCGTGCAAAGGTACCTGGAATACCGCGAATGGCGTCGTGCGTTGCGGCGCTGGAACCATCCAGGCTTAGACCCAAACCTTCCACACCGGATTCCTTCAAACGCAGGAGGACTTCGAAACTGAGTTGTGCGGTAGCCGCAGGAGTGATGGAGACGCCGAGGCCGCGACGACGGGCTTCCGCGATTAACTGAAACAGATCTGGACGGTTCAGCGGATCTCCACCAGTGAGGATCAGATGTGGCAAGGGCGTGCCAAACTCTCCTAACTGGTCTAAGAAGCCCAGACTTTCGTCAAAGGTGAGTTCATTCGGATGTGCCGACGGCATTGCCTCCGCACGGCAATGCCGGCAAGCAAGCGCGCATGCCTGCGTCATCTCCCAATAAACATTCAGAGGCGTTCGAGTGTAATCGCGGAGTGCGTGGTGGGGACCGGAACTTGCATGAGGCGACCCAGCCATAGCCCTAGTGTACAACGATCACGAGCATACTAAGACCCTTTACGGAGGGCGATGCCGACTTCTCTTAGTTGACGATCGGGGATTTCCGAAGGAGCCTCACACATCAAATCGGTTCCCTTCGAAGTCTTCGGGAACGGTATTACGTCACGGATCGATGATTCGCCGGCGAGGATCATGACCATGCGGTCCAAACCGAGCGCGATACCACCATGTGGAGGCGCACCATATTCGAGCGCATCGAGTAAGAAGCCGAAACGCCGGTGAGCTTCTTCATCACTCATGCCGAGGGCGGCAAACACCTTGGCTTGAACATCGCGACGGTGGATACGAATCGAGCCAGAGCCAAGTTCAACGCCGTTCAACACAAGATCATAAGACTTTGCGCGGCAGCCCGCCGGGTCTTCAGTAAGTTTCTCGATGTGCTCATCCTTCACGCTGGTGAAAGGATGGTGCGCGGCAACCCAACGCCGGTCCTCAGCGTCCCATTCGAACATTGGGAAATCGACAACCCAAAGAAAGCGAAAGTCCGTCGCGGAAAGCCGCTTATGACGGTCGTTGAAGCGCTGACCGAGAAAAACCCGAAACGCCCCACATGCTTCATAAACCGACTGCACCGGACGCGGCGACTTGGGAGGTTCGTTGACACCACAGAGGAAAAGCAAGTCATCCTCTTTCGCTCCGATCCGTTCACGCATCCGCGCAACAGGCTCGGCGAAGTCCCGTTCCAGGCGTTTGATGTCATCGTATACGCGCAGACCACGTTCCTGGCCAAAGGGCTTTACGTCGTCGCGGTCCTTGCGGCTGAGTGCACCAACGCCTGGGATGCGGATCGCCACCAAGGGCATTCCGTCCGCCGTTAATCCAGAGCCGGGAAACATATCGGCAACGTCACAAAACGGTGGAAGACGGAGGTCAGGTTTATCGGTTCCGTAAGACTTCATGACCTCGTCGTAAGTAAGCCGCGGAATAGGACCATCCACTCTAAAACCAGCTTCTTGACATACACGATGAACAAGAGGTTCGATCACTTCAAAGATCTGGTCTTGCTGCGGAAACGACATTTCCAGGTCGATCTGAGTGAATTCGGGCTGGCGGTCCGCTCGAAGATCTTCGTCCCGGAAACAGCGCACGATCTGGAAATACCGGTCATAGCCGCTGATCATCAGCAGCTGTTTGAATATTTGCGGCGACTGAGGTAATGCGTAGAACATGCCTGGTTGCAGACGGCAGGGAACAAGAAAGTCGCGGGCACCTTCAGGCGTCGACCGCGTCATGAACGGCGTCTCTATTTCGAGAAATCCCTGCTCCGCCAGACTGTTCCTCACTGCCAGTGAAATCTTCGATCGCAGAATCAGGTTGCGCTGCATTCGTGGCCTGCGCAGATCAACGAATCGATACTTTAGGCGCACGTCCTCGCTGACATCAACGTGATCCTCCATGGGAAACGGGGAGGTCTTCGACTCATTCAGGACGTAAAGCTCATCTACAACAATTTCAACTTCACCAGTGGGGATGTTCGGATTCACCGTCTCGGCTGTGCGTTCCGCAACTCGGCCGCGGACCGCGATTACGTATTCCGGGCGCAACCCTTCCGCTTTCCGGTGCAGCGCCGAATCGCCCTCGGCGTGAAATACGCACTGGCTGACACCCGCCCTATCCCGAAGATGAATGAAGATTACTCCACCAAGATCACGCCGTCGATGCACCCAACCCATAAGCAGTACAGTACTTCCTGCATCGGAACGGCGGATGGCGCCGCAATCATGAGTACGTCGCAGATCACCAAGAAAATCGAGGACTACGCTAGATTCCATGTTCATTTGTTGTGGCAATATGGCTGAGCAGCATCGGACGTGAAACGAACTTTTGAACGCCCGTTACCATCTCCTTCAACAGGAATTGCCCAGACTGCATTTCCTGCTCGCCAACGATTAGAGTATATCGGGCGCCTAGCTTGTGGGCAAGTTCGAGCGATCGCCTCAGCTTATTGTCATGGCCCACTTCCACGCAAACCCCGGACTGCCGTAACTCGTGCGCAAGACCCGCACAAAAGCGAACGGCTTCGCCGCCAACCGGAGAGACAAACACGTCAATTGCGCTCACGCTTGAGGCCTCCGCCTCTCCTCCGAGAATCATCATCAATCGGTCCTGCCCGATCGAAAACCCAATGCCCGGCGACGGAACGCGCGAACCTAACTGTTCAGCCAAGCCATCATAGCGCCCACCACCTAAGATAGAATTTTGCGCACCGAGCGCATCATGTGTGAATTCGAACGTTGTTCTCGAATAATAATCCAGACCCCTCACTAAGCGGGGATTTACGGTAAACACC
>DASRHX010000177.1:0-10787 GCA_035650295.1 Bryobacteraceae bacterium
TTTGCTGTGTCAACGTGAGCGGGCTCATGTTGTCACGTGTCCACGAACGCAGCCACGAGTTCGCCGTGCGCACGGCGATAGGCGCGGCGCGCTGGCGGCTGATTCGCCAATACCTCACCGAGAGCTTCGTGATTGCCGTTGCCGGAGCGGCGCTGGGGGCCTTGTTCGCCTGGCATGGCATTGACCTGCTGCTGCCTTACTTCCGCCATCCCGACTCTTTTACAAGCCTGGTTGTGTATCCCGACCGGACTGTGTTTTTTGTAACGGGAGCGCTGGCTATTCTGTGCACGCTCTTCTTCGGGATCCTGCCGGCCTGGAAGAGCGGCAACGCCCACCCAGGCGCGCTTTTGAAGTCGCGCGATTCGTCTACGCGCCACCGCGGGCTCGGGCGTTTCTTTGTCCCGGTCCAAGTCTCGCTGTCACTGGTGCTCGTAACGTCGGCCGGCTTGCTCTCGCAGAGCCTGATCCGCATTCGCACCGAGCACCGCGGATTCGACCTCGACCGCGTGACTATCCAAACGCCCCCGCTCCATCTGCTGCGCCTCCCTGCGGCCGCGCGGGTGGATCAATACCAGCGGATGGTGGATCGCATTCAACAGGCGCCCGCGATTTCTTCCGCGGCGGTGACTTGGTACACACCGATGACCGGCTCGCAAGCCAACTCCTACTTTGAGGCCGTGGGCGAGCACAACGCGGGAAGCGACGCCGTGCCGCTGGCGTTCAACGACGTGGGGCCCGGATATTTCCGCACAATGGCGACGCGTATCCTTGCCGGCCGCGAGTTCGAGCGCGGTGAGCGCACGCCCGACGTCTGCGTGGCGAACGAATCGGCGGCACGGCGCCTGTTTGGCAGGCAGAACGCGATGGGCCGGTATGTGAGAACCGCCGACTCACAGAGATTCAAAGTGCCGCGAACGTGCCGCATCGTAGGAATCGCCGAAGACGCCAAATTCGCAAGCCTTCGCGAGCAGCCGCCGCCGACGCTGTACTTCCCCATATCCGCTGAAACCGTGGGCACGGCCGGGAACCTTGTGTTCCTGATCAATTCACCCACGAAAGCTCAGTCGGCCAAGGCCTATGGCGCGGCTCTCGCCGAATTCGCGCCATCCATTCCACTAGTTCTTTTTGCCACGCTTCGCGAACAGATGGACGCCGCTATCGGCCGCGAACTTGCCATCACTTTGCTCAGCGGATTCTTCGCCCTAGTCGCACTGATACTGAGCGCACTTGGACTGTATGGCATGTTGTCCTCCAGCGTCGCGCAGCGCACGCCGGAGATCGGCGTCCGTGTGGCGCTGGGCGCGCTTCGCGCCAACGTCATCTGGATGATTCTCGCCAGTGCTTTGCGCCACGTCGGCGCCGGGATTCTGGTGGGCGCTCTGGGCGTATACTTCGCCGTGCGCCTGATTCAGAACATGCTCTACGGCGTGACCGCATTCGATCCGCTGACACTGCTAGCCGCAACCGGCACGCTCGTTCTGGTGGCTTTGGTAGCGGCACTTCTGCCGGCACTGCGAGCAGCTTCGGTCGACCCGATTCGCGCGCTACGGGCTGAGTAGCTCTCTAAGGCAGCGTTTCGTCTAAGTACACCAACAGGGCGGAGACGAACCGGTGTGAGTCGTAGTAGTCGCTCCAGGACAGCGTCTTCCACACGTCGTGTTTGGAATTGATCAGCTTCCAGGTGTCCTGGGTAACAGAATGCAGGCTGAGCACCGGCATGCCCGCCTGCTTGAACACCATCGAGTCGGTGGTTCCAACTTGGTCGACGTTCACTCCTGCGAGCGGTAGCTTCATTGTCGATGCAAGAAGCGCGGCAGCGTTCATGAGCTCCGGTGTGCTGCTGTTAGGCCAAACTTTAGTGCTCGTGAGCCCCAGCGAGTCCATGGTAATCACCGCAGCCACTTGCTTCCTCTCGTCACCCTTCATTTGTTTTAGGTAGTGTTTCGAGCCCCACAAGCCCCTCTCTTCAGCTGCGAAGCCGATGAACTCGAAGGAGTGTTTGCGCGGCGATCGGCGAATGAAGTCAGCGAGACTGGGCATCAGGATCGCGCCGGTCCAATTGTCGACGACACCGTCGCCGCCTGCACAATCGAAGTGTGCACCCACCAGTATTTTGCTGGAGCGCTCACCGGTGCCCAGCACGTCGCAGATAAGGTTCGGTTCCTTCGATCCAGGAACTTTCTGTTCGCGCAAATGACCTTCGCATCCCGTGTCGAGGAAAAGCTGGCGCAACCTCACGTAACGTTCAGGAATTCTTGGGCGGGCCAAGCGGAGACGTTCTTCGAGAAGGCCCTGCGTGAGAACCGAGAACTCAATCCTCTGCGCGGCGGCGATACCGGCACCACACAACAGCAGAGCAGCAAGCCCGCGAAACACGTTACCGCACACGTGCCGCCACCTCTTCGAACACACTTTCGGTGTTCGCGGCCATGTTCTGCAGGGTCCACTCGGCGTGCACACGCTCGAATCCGCGGCGGCCCATTGCCATTGTCTCGTCCCAATTCCGAAGGCGCGCGAGCATGGCTTCGGCTAGGGAATCGACGCTATCGGGAACAAAAAGGACACCGCCGCCGGTGGCTTCGATCATTTCTGGAAACGCGCCGCGGCGTGGAGCGATGACGGGGACTCCATTGGCCATGGCCTCAAGCGCGGGCAGGCCTTTGGGCTCGTCGAAGGTGGAGGGCAACACGAGCACATCGAGGCCTTGCAAGTAGTTCATCTTGCCATTCCAATCAGGCGAGCCATCGTAGTGGAAATCGCCGGGACATCCGGCCATGCGAAACTTCTTGCGCTGGTCCTCCAAGTAGGGTTTGCGCTCGGGAGCCAGATAGCCAGCCGCCTCGAGTGTGGCATCGCCCATTTCGCCACGGCTGCGCAATTGGAGAAACGCATCGACCAGCAGGTGCAATCCTTTTTCCGGGGCCAGCCGTCCGAAGAAGCCGAACGTGGCGCTTTGTGGCGTGCCTGGCTCGCGCAAGCGGGCGCCCTTCGTGTCGATCCCAAGTTTGACAACGAAGATCTTGTCGCGGGGGATGCGAAGATATCCCGCCATGAAGTCCCGCTCGTACTGGCTGACAGCGATGAAGGCGTCGACGTCGCGCACCCTTTCGCGGATAAGGCGGAGGGCTTCGGTCTTGAAAGGCTCACGGAGGCCTTCGAGGAAGAACTCTTCTCCCTGCAGGCTGCACACGACGGGGCGGCCGGTGGCTTCGCGCAACGGGCGAGCGAGGCTGATGAGAAGCGTATAGGGGATGGTAACGACGTCGGGCGGCGACTCATTACGAAGCCAGCCGATGAGGTGATCGATCTCCTTTTTCTGATGGCCAAGTTCACCCTTGAGAATGGAAACAGTAAGCGCGCCGAGCTGCTGCGGATCGATTTCGATGCCACGGCCGGCAAAGGCTTTGATGACGCCGGGCCGGTCCCACAGTTTGTCGAGGAATTTGGGCATCTGGCGGAACATGCCGCTCATCTGTTCGAGGTAGATGGAGATGCCGCCAAAGAAGACACGATGCTCGGAGAAGCTGGCGCCGTCGGTGCGGACGGGGGTGTATAGCGGCACGAGCGTAAGGTCGTGGCCGCGGCGCTTCAATTCACCAGCGAGGGCGTTGTCGCGCAGGCAGGAGCCGCAGTACATATCACCGGCTCCGGCAATCAGCGAGACAATTTTCATGGGCGGATGAGTCTACGCGCCCACCGGCTCCAACACGCTCTGAAACGCGCGGCGCGCGTAGAGGTGGTCGAACAGATTGCCTTCATGCGGCTGGTCCCAGACGATTTGAATCGTCTTAATGGCTCCGAAGTTCAAGCGGCCGATGTGCTGCGAGGCGAGCAGGCGCTGCTGGAATTGCTTGTCTTCGGTAATGGCAGTGAGAACGAGGGTGGGCCCGAGGATTTCGGGCATGGCGGAGATCGGGGCTTCGACGACGCTCGCGTATGGGAAGAGAAATTCCTTGTTGGCGGCCGAGTGCGAGGGCGAGTCGCACCAGACGATAGTTGGCAAGAGATAGGAGCAGCCGTCGCGCTCGACAAGACGGCCGCCGCGCCCTGCTTCTGCGCTGACGTCGATGGCGCCAGGCTCAGCGAGCAGGCCGTCAATCATCTGGTTCATGCGCTTGGCCACGTTGCCGTCGGCAAAGGGGGCGATGGCGGCTTCGGGGTCGTCGGCGGCTTTCGGTTGAATGGTGGCGAGTTTTTCAGCGAGGACTTGGGCTATGGCGCGGCCGTGACGAGGCACCCACACGCCGCTGGCATTCACACAGGAGCGGCCGGAGTTCTCGGCGATGGAGGCGGCGATGACATCGATGAACTCGGGCCAGCGGTCGATCATGTCTTCGCCGATAACGACTTTGCTCCAGCCGGGACCGTGGACTTCGACGCGGGGATCGCGCGCCCAGACTTTGGTGGTCGACACATCGCCGAAGACCATGCCGCGTCCGCAGCGGCGGAGGATTTCGCCTGCGCCCGCGTGATCGGTGGGATAGTAGCTGAAAGCTTCCGGCGGCGCGCCTGCCTTGATGAAGGCCTGAATCATGCGGAAGGGAGTCCAAGGTTCCTGGCCGCCGGGCTTGAGCACGAGCGGAGTCTTCAAAGCGAATGCCGGAGCCCAGAGGGAGTGCACGCCGGGGGAGTTCGAGGGCAGTACAACGCCGAGCGAATCGGTGCGGCGGAAGTAGCTGACGACCGCGCCGTTGGCTTCTCCGTAGCCACGGTCGAGGATCGAGAGGTCGAGATTGCGCGTGAGGCCACGGAGGACACCGGCCATGTTGGCGAGCACGCCCTGAATTTTGCCCATGTTGCGGCGAACCATGTTGTGCGGCAGGCCAGTAGTGGCTGAGGTGGCTTCGACGTATTCGTCGGCCGTTTGGGTGCCATCGGCGAGCGGCAGCGTGCCGTTGGCGAAGTGATCGGCGGCTTTGGTGCAGAGTTTCAGTAGCTCATCGGTGGTGAAACCGGACATCATACCGGCAACTTCTTCGAGGCGCAGGAAGTCGCGGCGGATCAGGCCGACGTTGGCCTGGCTGATTTCGACGAACGGTTCCTTGGTGCGGTGATGCACGGCGCCGGCGCGATCGACGCTGTAGTAGGGACGTCCCTGGCGAAGGATGGGAAGGTGGCGCATTAGTACACTCCGACGACGACGTTCGAACCGAGTTTGGTGAATGGCCGCACATTGCGCACGCCGTCCCAGGGATACTGATCGCAGGGAGCTTCGCGTTCACACTCGTCGCGTTCCATGAAGCGCGGGACGAAGGTCTCCTTGGTGAGCGTGGTCAAACGGACGCGGCCGGTGGCGCCGTAGGGGACGACCTTCGTGGGGTTGTCGGGTTCGACGACTTCCAACACGGCGCGTGGTGCGGGCGGGTAGTAGATGATGGCCCAGTTGTCTTCCGGCTTGGGTGCCTTGTGCGTGGCGAGTCCCATGAGCGTGTTGCCGTAGGTGGGCGCGAAATAGACGCCGTCGAGCATCTCTTCCACGGCGAAGCGGTGAAATTGCGGGGTCATTTCGGTACCGCCGCAGAAGATGCCCTTGATACCGAGCTTGGCGAGATTCACCTTTTCGCAGATCGCCTCGAGGAGCTTCGGCGTGGTGAACATGCACTGGATATTGTCGTGCGCCTTGAGCAGCGTGAGCGCCTGGTCGACGACATGCTGCTTGTAGCGCTCGGCCATGTCGAATTCGCCCCACTTGATGAGCTTGACGACCCAGCGCGGGTCGAGGTCGACCATGAAGCAGATGCCTCCGCGATATTGCGCCAGGTGTTCGACGGCGAGGCGCAGGCGGCGCGGGCCGCTGGGACCGACCATCAGCCAATCGGCGCCTTTGGGGAACGAGGCGTCGGGCAGTGTGTGCGAGAACATTTCGTAGTCGATGCGGAAATCGTTCATCTGCACTCGGGCTTTGGGAACGCCAGTGCTGCCGCCGGTTTCGAAGATGTAGGTGGGCAGATGGGCGAGGCCTTTGGGCACCCACTGGCGCACCGGGCCGCCGCGCAGCCATTCATCCTCAAAGAAGCCGAACTTGTCGAGATCCTCGTAACATTTCACTTCTTTGCGCGGGTCCCATCCGGCTTTGGCGGCGAAATTCAACCAGAAGGGGCAGCCCGTCTCCGGATTGAAATGCCATTCGACGATTTCGCGGACGTGCGCATCGAGGGCGGTCTTGTGGGATTTCACCCGATCCTGCAAACTAGAACTCATGCTTTCGGTAGCCAGTGACATCTTCATAAAGTATAGCCGCGGGGTCGTTTTGGTTACTTTCATCCTGCTGCCGGCGGGGGCGTGGGGGGCGGAAGATTTGCTGGCGCGAGTTCACCACCGGTATGCGGACTCGTCGGGCGTGAAAATTCACTACGCGCATTTGGATGGACCATCGGCGGGCGCGCCGCTGGCGGTGTTCGTGCATGGATTCCCCGATTACTGGTATTCGTGGCGGAACCAGATGGACGCGGTGGCGAAGACACATGAGGTCGCGGCGCTCGACCTGCGCGGCTACAACCTGTCGGACAAACCGACGGGCGTGGAGAACTACGACATGAAGTTGCTGATAGGCGACGTGTTGAGCGTGATCAAGGCTTGCGGTAAGGAGAGGGCCGTGGTGATTGGCCATGATTGGGGCGGAGCGATTGCGTGGTCGGTGGCGATGTACGCATCGCAGGTGGTGGAGAGGCTAATCATTGTGAACCTGCCGCACATGAACGGGCTACGGCGGGAGTTGGCGAACAATCCTGAGCAGCAGAAGAACTCGGCGTATGCGCGGGCATTCCAGGAACCGGACGCACTTTTGAAAGTAACCGCCGACGGGCTGGCGCGGATGGCGCCCGAGGCGGTGCGCCCGCAGTACCTGGAGGCCTTTCGATTATCGAGCATTGAGGCGATGTTGAACTACTACAAGCGCAACTACCCGCGGGCGCCGTACGCTGTCGCGACGAGCGAGGAATTGGCCTCCACGCCGCGCGTGAAGTGCCGGGTGCTGCAGTTCCATGGGTTGAAGGACACGGCGCTGTTGCCGAGTGGGCTGAATGATGAATGGAAGTGGCTGGATGAGGACCTGACGCTGGTAACGATTCCGAGCGCGGGGCATTGGTCGCATTGGGAGGCGGCGGAGTTAGTGACGCGGACGATGGTGGATTGGTTGAAGAGGTGAGGTATGTATAGCCGTTCCGCTCAGGTTCGCATCAAACGAGGGGCAAGTAGATGACCCTGTTCTCCCATTCCGTCGGCTCACTGCACTCGGAAATTAACAGGACGTCTTCAACAACCCTCGCGATGGATAATCGCTGATTTACCTCGATGACTCCGGGCATGGGCTGGCCCGCGGCTACCCTGCTGTAGGCGTACGCCGTGAGCGTCGTTACATCGTGAGTCAAGACGATGCGTCCTTCGTTGGCGGCCCACTCAAGCAGTTCAGGATCGCCGACACCACTTCGTCCGACATCCTGCGCGCGAATTAGATCAAGGGCCGGATTTCGCCGGAGCAGAGCTCGAATTATGTCGTTGTTGAAGTTCTCGTCGGCGAGCCAGCGAACTGGAAGTGTCACCGGACCTGGCGCCGCGCGAGCAACCGGTCCCGTATGCCAGAAGTCGGCGAGCGCCGGTCATTCTCCGCCTTCGCGAGGTTCGCGGCGCTGGCACGTTCGGCGAAGTATGCTTCGAACTCTGCGGAGTGGCGCAAGTAGTAGCCGATTATTTCGTAAATGTCACCGATTGGGACGGTCGGATATTGTTGCGCGATCTCCTCGGGAGTCCCGCCCTGGCGAAAGGACTCGACAAGAGTTTCAAGCGTTACGCGGGTACCGCTGACGCGGATGACACCATTCGCGTCCTTGGAAATCGGAATGGTATCAACGGCTGCAAATTCCGCCATGCGTCTATTTTGGCATTACTGGAGGTATTGAGGCGCGGCGCTACTTACCCGTTGCGAGCGCTTTGTCGGGCGGAATCTCCTTGCCGGCCGCGTCGACGTAGTGAATGTCGAATACGCCGTCGGAGTTGACGAAGGCCGTGCAGGCGGAGGTGCAGGTGAACTGATGGACGTGTTTGGAGGGCATGCGCGCATAACCGCCGGGGCCGAGGACGGCGGTAGAACCGCCTTTCATTTCGACCTTGGCCGAGCCGCTAACGATCATGACCTGTTCCATCGGGGTGTGCCAGTGCCACGGGATCTTGCAGCCGGCACTGGCCTTGAAGACGATCGTCGAGGGGCCCTTGGAGGGGTCTCCATTCTCCACCGCACTGACGACGCAGGCGGGCATGCCGGGAATGGGGCCGAGCTTATTTTCCGACAGCTTGCGCAGTACCCCCATGTCTTGGGCATGGGCGACCACCATGCACGCGGCAAAGGCGATGGCAAATCTCACAACACACCTCCAGCGAAAAAAATACAGGCGCAAGTATACTCCCGGCGATGGCCCAATTCCAGCTTGTTAGAGCACCCGCGCCCACTTTGCCGTCACGATAGCTTCGCCGACGTGGCGTTGGGTGTGTTCGGCGATGTGGACGATGAGGCCCATGACGGTGGTGGGCAGCATCTTGCGGCCGACGCCGCGGGGGTCGGAATACGTGGCTGGATTGAGCGACTTGACGGCAGCTTCAACAGCGTCAAGACGGCGATTCAGTTCGGCGAGCAGATCGGCGCGCGTGGCGCCGGGGGTCTTTTCAGCCTTCATGGCGGCGAGTTGTTCGTCGCTCAATTGCTGGCCTTGCAGGTATGTACACAGGCGCTCAGCGGCGCCGCCGGCATGGCGAATGTGGAAGCCCACGCTGCCAGCGCCGTGCGGCTCAGCCCACAACTGTTCGGTGGTCAGCGGTTCGGTCCAGGCGGCGGCGTCTTCGCGCACTTGCGTGAAGCTGTGAATCAACGGAGCCACAAGCGGGTTGACGCCTTCCATGGGACCGGAGAGCCAGGGTTCGCTCATTGGGTAACTGCCTCCTGTTCGGGAACGTCGATGCGGCGCGAGTTGGCCAACTGGAGCACGAGGAGCGCGGCCAGGTACATGATGCCACCGGTGATGAGAGTGGCGCGAAGACCGATGTAGAGTGCGAGTAGAATCGCCCCAGTAGACCCCATCACGCTGGCCGCGGCGTTGAGCGCCCATGCCCAGCGTACCGAGGAGTGGCTCCAGCCTTCAAGCCGGGCGAGGCCGCTGGGGAAGGGCATGCCCATCAGAAAGCCGGCGGGGAAGATAAGAAGCGCGGTAACGATCATGCGGGCGAGAAGCGGCCACCCGACGCCGGCGTTCACGATGGGGCCCGCGAGAAAGGCGAGCGCGGTGACAACAACCGCGACGCCGATCAACACCTTGCGTAGAGGTCCATCTTCGAAGGTCCCCAGACGCCGGCTCATGAAGCTGCCCGTACCGCTGGAGAGCAGCATCGAGAAGATGATAACGGTGAGCGCGTACTGCGGGTGCCCAAGAAACAGCACGAAGCGCTGAATGAGAGCGACTTGAATCAGGATGTAGCCGACACCCACACAGAGGAAGTAAAGCAGGAATAGCCGCACTCCGGGCTCCTTGGGAAGGCGGCTGCGGAGCACAAGCGGAGGTAACAGCAGCGTGACCAGCGTTCCGAAGATACTGATGCCGACAACACCGAACAATAACGGCACGGCGCGATTGATTTTGTAGTCAGCCGAGTCCTGGACGGCACTGCTCAGGTAAGACCAGACGTCGCGCGGCTGGACTGTGTAGAAGAAGAACGGACGGTCGTCGGAGACGGGCGTGACATCGTAGGGGTAATTCTCGAAGAAAGCATCGCGGTCTTTGGCGCGCAGGAAGTCGACGAAGGCGTTGCCTCGCGTCATGTCGGGCGCATAGGCGGTTTGCATTTTCGATTCGGCGAACAGCAGGCGCGCGCGGGAGACTTCGGCGTCGGAGAACGGCTTGCGCGAAATGATGACGGTATCGGTGGCGCCCCAGCCTTTGATTAAGTGCGTATTCTCGCGGGCGACGAGGAAGTGCCGCGCCACGTCGCGTTCGCCCAACGACTCCAGCGCTTCCGTAGCAAGAGTGATGAGCCTTAGGCTCTCGCGCGGGGGGATGAAGCCCCATCGCGTGAAGGCGAGAATACCGTCGTCGGTGAGGTGAGAGAGATAGTCACGGAAGGCGTCGCTGGTGTAGAGGTTATTCTCCGAAAGCGCGAAGGCACCGGCGGCGGTAGAGGCCCAGGTGTCGACGAGGGTGGCTTGCAGCACCTGGTATTTCTCTTCGCTGCGGCGGATGAAGCTGCGCCCGTCTTCGACGAACACGCGGAGTTCGGGCCGGAAGTAGATGCGCTGGCTTAATTCCGGGAAGCGTTCACGCATGATTGTGTTGGCGATGATCGGATTGATCTCGACGCCGGTGATGTCTTTGCTGCCGCCGGCGAGCGCGCGCGAAACGTCCCAGCCGCCGCCAGGGCCGATGATCAGCGTTTTGGCGCCGGGGCGCAGGACGTACGGCAGGCCTGGTCCCGCCTTGAGCAAATTGGCGCGTTGCGCGGGCGTCAGCGTATCGAAATTGAAGTTGGCGATGCCCGTGGAGGCGTCGCCGTCAATGACGATTAGCAGCGATGGGCTGTGGCGATCGGGCTGGATGGCGATGCGCGAGAAGCTGTTCCACTTCACGAACCGTTCGCCAGTGAGTTCGAGGCCTTTGGCAGAACGCACGTCGACCAGATGGTTCTTCACGTTGAAGACGATGAAGATGACGAGACCGAGAGCGACGCCAACGCTTACGATGCGCATGCGCACCGATCCGGCGAGCGTGTACCAAAGCGCCGACGCGGAGGCGAACAACACGCCGGTG
>DASRHX010000178.1:0-4305 GCA_035650295.1 Bryobacteraceae bacterium
CGCCAGGCTCGCCAGGAAGGAACTGGGGTTTGGAGGCTTCGAGCGTGACGTTGAGCGTGTGCTGGACGGGCGGCACCTTGATGGTTTTGCTTGCTGAGTAGAGACGTCCTTTGAGGACCGAGGCAGCGCTAACGAAGAAGTTCGGCGCCATGTCGGCAGTGATCGGCACGTCGACGATGAGCGAGCCATTGGCCATCTGGAGATAGCGGCTGGCAGAGAGCGTTTTGCCTTCGGTGGTGACCCAGATGTGCGCGCCATCTGGTACGCCCGCGATGAGGACTTTGGCCGTTTCGCCGGCCGAGTAGGATTTCTTGTCAGGCACGAGCCGGATGCTTTCGCCCCCTTCGTAGCTGAACGCTCCGGAGACCCAGATGTAGGCCTCGTCCTTCACAGTGCGGCCTTCGGGCGTTTGCGAAGTGGCGCGCGCGATCAGCTACCCGCCGCGGCCCGCTATCGTTACGCGGCCCTTTCCATCGGCGCCGGTGCGTCCCGTTGTGGAAGCGAAGGGCTCGAACTCGCGGCCGCGCACATAGCGCGTTCCGAGCTCGAGCTGGAAGGCTGCATTAGGCACTGGGTTGCCGTCATAGTCCTTCGCTTCGACAATTACCTCGACAGGTTCATTCGGCGCGTAGACGTATTTGGCGGCGCTGGCGTTCAGGAAGTAGCGCCCGACGGTGGCGATGACCGTACCAGCGCCCGCGATTTCGCGTCCAGCGTCGTCGGTGACTCGCGCTTCAATGCGCAGGCGGACGTCGTGTTCGAGTTCCTTGGTCGGGACCTTGATCGTGAGTTTTCCGTCGGCGTCGAGTTGACCTTCTTCTTCGAGGATCTGTTCGCCGGAGTAGTAGTCGTCAGGGCCGCGTTCCTCTTCATCGGGAATCTCGTAATAGGGCGGCCAATAGCGCGATTGGTGGACAACATAAGTGAGCTTGGCGTTGGCGACGGGCTCGCCGAAGTAGTAGCGGGCATCGATTAGAGCGGTGATGGACTGGCCTTGCAGGACGCGCTTCTCGGTGGAGGTCACCTTCACTTCGTACTCGGGCTTTTTGTACTCCTCTACCTGGAAGCCACCGGTGTGGAAGTCCTCCTCATCGGCGCGGTATTGGATGCTGTAATAGCCAAGAGGGGCAGTGGGCGGAATCTTGAAATCACCATGAACGGTGCCGAACGAGGAGACGCTCAGGTTGGCGCGCTGCACGACGTTGTCCTCGCCATCGTGGATCTCGATGGGAACCTGTTTCACTTCCGGCATGGCGTAGCCACGCTCGCCTTTGCGGCGGAGAATCATGCGGTATTGGACGTTATCGCCGGGACGGTAGACGGGGCGATCGGTATAGATGTAGGCGGCCAGATCGCGAGAGCCGCGCTTGGAGATGTTGTAGCCGTAAAGGCCGGCGACGGCGAACTCGCGGCCTTGGCCGGCGAGCACGAGAATGTTGTCGATCCGATCCTCGTTGATTACGGCTTCGATCACGCCTTGCGCGTTGGATTTGCCTTCGAGGTAGCGCTTCTTCTTGTCCTTCGAAAGAACGATTACCGGAAAATTGGGCTTCGGGGCGCCAGTCTCGCGGTCGAGGATGCGGGCGATGACGCGGCCGGGAGCGCCTTTGGCCAGAATGGCGAGCGGAGTAACGGAGATCACCGTGTAGGCCTGCATCTTACCGTCGGTGGCCTCGAGCACGTAAAGGCCGGGCTCCTGCTTGGGCAACTTCACCTGTTCGGAGTAATAGGATTCCTTGGACGCCATTGACTGCGTCCAGCGGGTGACGAGTTGCTGTTGGTTCAGCAGCGGAATGGCGGCGAACTGCGTTCCTGCGCCGGGTGCGGTGGCGGGTGGGGTCTGCGGCTGCGGAGGCGGGTTCAAGCTGGCGCGTATGTGATGACGCGACTCCGGCTTGAACTGGGCGCGGAAGAGATCACGCCAACGGGCGCGCAGGCCGCGCTTCCAGCCGTAGAAACGCTCGAGGCGCGTGCGCTCTTTCGGATTGCGCGGGGCCTGACCCCCGAACTGATGTTCGTCCTTGAGCTTCTCTTCGAAGAAAACAATGGGGTCGTTGACGCGGTAGAGGCGGAACTCAAGTTGTTGGACGCGATTGGCCGAGACGGAGACTTTGGGCTCGGTGGAAGGGGCAAACGTTTCCGATGAAGAGAGAGAAAAGTAGGCCGCGCCTTCGTCTTCCTGGGCAACGGTGGGCAAGCAGGCGAGGCCGAGCAGCGCAAGCGGGAGGGATCGGAGCTTCATTTATGTTGCCTCTTCGAGTAGATTCCAGCGGTAGACGCCGAGGAAGTTTGGGTTGCCTTCCAAGGGCCGCCATTCAGGCGAAGGGTGCGCAAGGAGCTGCTCGAGCGACGGGCGGCGCACTTCGCCGGGCTCGGGCGCGGAACCGGCGGGGTGGCTGGGCCCGGTGTGATAGACGACGAACGGACCGCGATCCTCTTCGAGCCGGCTGGGACCGAGAAAGGCCATGCAGTGGTAGGGGGAGCGGGCTCCGAGCTGTTCATAGAAGAGCAGGTCGCCGGGTTGGGCCTGCTGGATATCACGCGTACGCAGGTGGGCATTGTGGCGCATCAAAGTTTGCGCGTCTGCAAATTCGGCCCAGGAGGAATCGGATTGCGAGGTACGGAAGAGGCGCGGCCCATGTGGAGTTGTACGTGGATACTCGAAACGCTGGACACGGCCGGCGGCGGGAAGGAATGGAAGCGCGAGCGAGCGGGCCCAGGGAATGTCGTGGCGGCGCAGCGATTCGGCGAAGCAGAAGCGGAGGAGACCGGCGCAATCGGAGACGGCCTTGGGCAAGGCGTGCGTGTCGCGGGCGTACATGGCTTCGGCGATAAAGGTGAACCAGGAAGTGAAGGCGCGCCGGTCGCCGGGATCGTCGAGAAAGAGTTCTCCGGCGGCGGATTGCCGTGAACGGGTGTGTTCAGAACGGTGGCCGCAAGCCGCGCCCGCTAGAGCGAGAATAAGGTGCCTGCGCCGCATCGGAACATCATTCACTATAGCGTGGCGCAACTTTGGTGGTACCCTCAAAACTGAATGGCTGAAAAAGTGGCAGGCGAGGCTTCCGCCCTTGCGTCGGTGAACAAATGGGCGCCCATAGTGGCATTGGGATGGCTCATCCCGGGCGCTGGTCATTTCTTCTTAGGGAAGCGGCTGCGGGGCGGGCTTTTGTTCGCATCCGTAACGCTCTCGTTCATGGTCGGCATGCTCATGCGCGGCTACCTGTTTGAATGGCAGACCGGGGACCTGTTCACGACTCTCATTTACTGTGGCGGGTACATCGCCAACCTCGCCAGCGGAGTTCCTTATCTGTTTGCCAAGTGGTTGGGCTATAGCGAGCCGGATATGGCGGGCCATGTGGTCGACTATGGAACGAAGTTCCTCGTGTGCGCGGGCCTGATGAACATTCTGGCGATGGTGGACGCCTTTGAAATTGCGACGGGAAAGAAGGACTAACCGCGATGCCGAAGATGGGCTTATCGCATTTGGAAACCAGTCTACTCATGGCGCTGGTAATGAGCGTAGTGCTGGGGATTACTACCAAGAAGACGCAGAGTGAGCAACTGCGGTATGGGCTAAAGTGCATGGGCTATTTCGTCGGCACCGTGTTCGGTCTGGGCTGGCTGATGTATCTCGGCCACGGCTGAGGCGCCCGTGTTCGATCTCTCCAATCTTGATTTCGTACAAGTTGATCACTTACTGGCGGACACGCGGTATCGCGTGCTGCGGGACTTCCAGGACGCATCGGGGACGCGGCATGCGAAGGGCGATGTGTTCCTTTACCGCAGCGCGCATCTCAACATGACGGCGCAACGGCTGACGTTGCGCGTGGAGGATGGCGAGGGAAACAAGTCCGAGTGGCGGATCGACTACGGCGCGGGCGACGGTCCGAAGCCGGGGAATTTGAAGGAGTATCTGGAAGACGCGGGCTATGTGGGCATTACGCCCGAGGCGAGAGCCAAGCAGCGGGAAGCCGACGCACCGCCTCCGCGCGAACCGCGGGAAGCACCGGATTCGATCGGCGAGCCGCGCCTAGCCGAGGTGTATGCGTTGGCGCTGCGCGGTGAATTCGAGGCTGCCGGTGCGCTGTTGAACGAGGTCGACGACGCGCGGGCGCTGGGCGACTACCACTTGGAGAAGCTGGCGGGGTGGCTGGCCAACGCGGCACATGCCGCGGGAGACACGGCTGCCGCGGAGTGGTTGGGGAAGCAGGCGATGAACCAGTGGGAATTTTGGGCGTCGTGTTCGACCAGTGGGGGCGAAGGCGCGGCGCGCAGCCGTGAATTGGCGAAGATCCGACGGGAGCT
>DASRHX010000179.1:0-3170 GCA_035650295.1 Bryobacteraceae bacterium
CACGCACTGATTACGGGCAAACGTTCGCTCCACCAGCAGCGGGTATTCGCGCGGAAACTTCGGCGCGGGCCGAGGCGAGGCCTTCCACGTTCCCTTCTTCCACTGCTCGTGCAAGTCCAGCCCCTTTTGCAGCGCCAAAGCGATCGAATCCAGATTGAGGTAGCTGTCCACGGCCGCCGAATCGCGGCCGCCATAACGTGTGTAGATCTGCTCGTCCGAATTCATCAAGAAGAAGTAGAGAGGATTATTGCGGTCGTATTCGAACAGATTGATATCCACGTCGTCCATACGGGTGATGCGAACGCACACGTATTGCGACATGAGTTTGCCGCGCGGAGAATCGACCGGTGACAGCACAACCTGTGCGTCAAATGCTCGTCCGGCCGTTCAAGGCTCGCAGCGGTACTCGAGGAAAATTGGTTTGCCCGTTGCCTTGGCTTCTTTGAGGGCGTCCTGATAGTTGGTCAGCCAGCGGAGGCCTTCGGCATCCTGACCATACATGCCCGAACAGATCGCCGCCAAGACGGGAAGAAATCGTGCCAGATGGCGCATCTGGCCATTTTAGCAAGCGCCTTCAGCTCTTCCCCAACCAGCGGATGCGCACGTTGAAGCTGCGGCCCGTACCGCCATAAAACTCCATAAACCGCGAAGACGCCGTATTGTTGTTCACCGTATCGGGATTGATGTGGTCGGTCACATTGTTCGCTCCAAAACGGAGAGCCCAGCGATTCTTGCGAAATTGAAATCGCCGCTCGAAATGGAGATTACACTCGAAGTACGTGGGAAAGCGCAGTGCATTCACGGTCCCAGCCAAGGCGCCCAACTCGGTGCGGGTGCTGAACGGAAAACCCGTGCGGGTGTCAACAAGTGTCGCGATTGCCCAGTTCTTCAGCGGCAGCGGCAGGTAGGCCCACCCAACAAAACGGTGCGGCGCGTCCCACGGCATGGGGCCGGCATTGTTCAAGACGGAAATGGGGTCGTCCACATTGACGTCGACCACGGCGTTCGACAGTGCGCGAGACCAGGTATAGTTGGCCCGCCATTCGTACAGACGGCCGAAATTTTGTTTCACAGTAAGGGAAACGGCCTTGTACGTGTCGACGCGGCTGTTAGTGAGAACGAAAAGGGCGTCGACTACCCGCGCCTGTTGCGGTTCGATCCAGTCGGGAATGGGCGCATCGGCCGAATTAACGCTATTCAGATACGTGAACCCTCGCGTGCCATGACGATAGAGCACGTCTGCGCGAAGCGCCAGACTTCCGCCCATGTGGTGCTCAGCGCCGTAATTTATTGTGTTGCCAAATGGGCGGCGAAGTGGCGACGAAGGCCCCTGAAACAGAGTGAGTGCGGGACCGCGCCCAACGGAACCATCAGGAAAAAAGTAAGAGGTGACGGCGTATTGGTCTTCCGGCCGCGAGAAGAGACGCAGGTTCGTCGCATCGTATACGCGCGCCACACCGGCATACAACTTTGTATGTTCCCCAAACGGAGGCGACCAGGCGATCCCTAATCGCGGCGAAGGACTCCACCGGCGCACGAGTTGATCCCAGTCCAGACGCATACCCGCTTCCACCAGCAGGCTGGGTCTGGCGCGCCAGCTGTCCTGCACAAACATGGCCGACTCGATATTGGTCAGCGCCAAATTACCGTTCCCAACGAATCGCGTCAGAGCCAGCGGCGTACCCGACTCGTTGAAGTTCTCGTATGCGGACCGCTCGACGTCCTGCCAATAGCGGACCCGATGCACATCCAGTCCCATCTTCAACTGATGCGTACCCGCGGCGTTCAACACAGGCAGGAAGCCATTCACCATGGCCTGATCGCGCGAACCGCGCCGCAGCGCATCGACAAAGTGATAGCCGCGCTTGCCCTCGGGCGTGTATTGCAGAATGCCCCACCCTTGCGGAATTTCGCGTCCGTAGGTCCTGTTTCCCGCGTAGCCGAATTCGATCAGCCCGTGGCCGCCAAGATAGATCTGGTCGTTCACGTAAAAGAATGCCTGTCGCGAGCGGCGGTCGATAGTTGTTTCGCGCGGATCGAGAAAGGTCAGCCCAGTCCGCGGCGCGTCCCATTGGTTCCACAGCAAGCCGCCATTAAGAATGTGGCTAGGTGTGATGTTCACTTGCGTGGACATCAGGTTGCCGAATCGGATACTCGGATTGCGATCCTCGCCCTTGGGCAATTCGCGAATGAACGTTTTCATGTACTGAAAATCAAGGGTGTTGCTGAACCACGCGCGGCCGGGGCGCACGGGGCCGGAAAAGCTTACGCGAGGCGTCCAGTCGCCGATGGTCCATCCCTTGCGATTCTCGAAGCCGGGGAAGAAGTTCGTCCCCGAGTAACGGAACTTGTCGGCTCCGGTATTGGACTGAACGGTCAACGCGCCCGCCGACCCTTTGCCGTACTCGGCAGGCAGCACGCCGTTGGCGATCTGCACCGACTGCACGCTTTCCACGCTGAGGCGCGTTTCGAAACGTCCGGTGAGCGGGTCGTTTAGTGTGAATCCATTCAGTGTGTAGAGCGTCTGCTCTTCGGTGGCGCCATTGATGTGCAAGCCGCCTCTGTTGTCCCGCAGGACTCCTGGCAGAACCCGCAGTGCTGAACGGAAATCGTTGGTATTGGGATATGGGATGTTCTGGATCTGCGCGCTGTCGAGAGACTGCTTCGGTGTGGACGTATCCATGTCAATCGACAAGGGTGTGGCGTCTACGTCAATCGATTCCACGACTTCGCGAACGGGTTCCAGTATGAAATCGGCATCAGGCGCGCCAGGCCCGATCTCAACGGATGCGCCGCGGACGGGATAGAATCCCGCACGCTCGATTGTTACCTGATAATTTCCGGATGCGGGCAATTCGATGCGAAACCGGCCCTCGACCTGCGTGAATGCTTGATGGCTCTTGCCGTCCACGCCGCGCAGCGACAGGCGCGCTCCCGCAATGGGTGTCTTGGTCGCGGAAAGGACAAGGCCAGATAATGGGACTTGTGCCTGCAGTGGGAGCACAACCCCCAGTGACGCGAATACAACTGCCAACCGCACGGCTTCCCTCCAGCCAACTTCGATTAAGAAATCTTACCATTAATAAAAATCATGTCCACAAGTCCCGATTGGCCCTCGATGCGGAGATCTCTCGCCGGTTGGTACCAGAAGGCCAAACGGGACCTCCCTT
>DASRHX010000180.1:0-6533 GCA_035650295.1 Bryobacteraceae bacterium
TTTGCTGTGCGCAATCGTTCGTCTAACTGTTTGCGAACAGCTAGCCGCGCGCGATGAAGCCGGGTCTTCACCACATCGTCGGTGACGTCCAGAATCTGGGCCACTTCGGCGGTTGACAATTCCTCTGCGTCCCTCAACAGGATCACGGAGCGATAGATTTCTGGCAGCGTTCGAATTGCGGCCTCTAATTCCACCTTCAATTCCGCCTTAAGCAATTGGTCCTCAGGGACGTTTGACCAATCCGCAATTTCGAGTTTCATGCGGCCATCACGAGAGGCTCTCGACGGCATCAGTTCGTCGAGGGAGATTTCCTGGGCTGTGTTTGGCGCGAAAATGCTCTTTCTGCGCTTGGTTAGGCAGACATTCTTGGCGATGCGAAAGACCCATGGGCGCACGCATGCGGGATCTCGAAGCTGGTGAAAGCTTTCGAAGGTCTTTAGCATTGTTTCCTGAGCCACCTCCTCAGCATCTTCCCGTTGTCCGCACATCAGCCAACTGTAGTGAAAGATCTTGGCACGAAAATGCTCAACAAAATGTTCAACGGCTCGATCCTCTCCAGCCAGCAGCCGGCGCGCCAATTCGATCTCTAATTCGCGATCCAGTCGTGATTCCTCGCCCTTGATTGTAGCGGAGAGGATACCTCTTTTTGCGCCACTTCCGTTGCTAGAGACGCACTTAGAAAAAAACAGTGACAGCTTGTCACCTTGGCAATCCAAGTGCGTCTTCGCTAACAAAGCCCAATGAATAGGTTGCCTCTCATTTTTGCTCTGGCTGTCATTGCGCGTGGACAGGACGCCATTTCCCTAAAGGAGGCAGTCCGCCAGGCGATGGAGAGGAGTAAGGTTCTGGAGGCGTCTTCTGCGTCAAAAGACGCAGCGAGTGCGCAAGTTACGCAGGCGAAGAGTGGATGGTTGCCCAAAGCGAACTACTCGGAATCGTGGACTCGCAGTGATAATCCGGTATTTGTGTTTTCGTCACTTCTTACGCAGAGGCAATTTGGCGAGTCGAATCTCGGCATCGCGAGTTTAAATCGGCCGGGGTTTCTAAATAACTTTCAATCGCTGCTGACAGCCGAGCAACCTCTATACGACGCGGGAAAGACCAGGCGAGCCGTCCACGCAGCGAAACTTGGCGAAGATTTGGCCCGCGAGGGCATACGTCGCAGTCAGTTGGAAGTGATCGCTCAAGTAGTGCGGTTTTACTATGACACGCAACTTGGAACCGAACAGGTCAAAGTCACGACGGAGGCGATGCGGTCGGCCGAGGCGGACCTCGAACGCTCCGAAGCACGACGGTCAAGCGGAATGGCGACAGATGCTGACGTGCTGTCCATCCGCGTGCATCTCGCGGGAGTCCGCGAAGAGCAAATTCGAAGGTCCGCGGATCTTGACGTGGCTCGCGCAGCCATGAACGACGCGATGGGGTTGCCTCTGGATGCGGTTCATGTCCTCACAACGCCCCTGGTTCCCTTATCACCCGTTGAAACCGAACTCAGCGGATATGAGAAGAATGCGATCGAGGGCAGGCCGGAAGCTCGCCAAGCCCGCCTTGCGAGTCAAATCGCTGGGGTTCAGGTTGCGGATGCGCGTAGCCGGCTTATGCCGCAAGTCGCCCTACATGGTGCCTTTGAAGTCGACCGCCAGCGATTTGTTTACCGTGGCGGAGCGAATTGGCTCGTTTCCATCGGACTCCGTTGGAATCTATTCAATGGCGGTGCGGATAAGGCAAAGATTGCAGAGAGCGAAGCCGCAGTGCGGCGCACGACGGCGCAACAGGCACTGGCGGACTCCGGAATTCGCTTGCAAGTTCGGCGCGCATGGGCCGCTTTCAAAGCCGCGCAACAAAGGATTGAGACTACACAAGCGTCCGTGGCGGAGGCCCAGGAAAGTCTTCGAATCTCCCGCAACCGATTCGCCGCGGGACTGAGCACTGTGACCGATCTGCTCCGAACCGAAACCGCGTTACTCGAAACGCAGACACGCTTCCTGGCGGCCGTACACGACCAGCGAATCGCCGCTGCGATGCTGGAGTTCGCGGCAGGCACGTTGAGTCCCGACTCGGAGGTTCTTAACTAATGCGCCCATATTACGCATTGGCGTCGTTGTCCGCCTCGCTCGTGCTGGCTGGATGTGGGAGCGAACCAGCGCCCAAAGCCGTGACGGCTCACGCCACTCCAGTCCGCGTGGAAGCTGTTGCTGTTGTTGAAACCGCATGGCCATCTACTTACGAGGCGACAGGCACGGTCCGTGCCAGGACTACCGCGACCATCTCGTCCAAACTCATGGGATACGCGCGTGAAGTGCGAGCCCGTGTTGGAGACCGAGTGCACCAAGGACAGGCGCTCGTCGTACTGGACGCTCGTGACCTTGATAGCAACGTTAGCCGCGCTGAAGCGGGACGCGAGGAATTGAAAAGCGCCATCCCAGAAGCCGACAGTGGCATTGCGTCGGCCAGAGCCCAACTGGAGCTGGCGCAAGTGACGTTCAATCGCATGCAAGATTTATTAAACAAGCGGTCAATCACCAACCAGGAATTCGATGAATCCTCGGCCCGATTAAAAGCGGCCCAAGCCGGGTTCGACATGGCGCGCGCCAAGCGAAGTCAGTTGGATGCCAAGATGGCGCAGGTCGAGCAGGAGGTTCGTGCTGCCGGAATACAACGGGGCTATTCAGATATTACCGCGCCCTTCTCCGGAATCATCATCACCAAGTCGATCGAGCCAGGCATGTTGGCCGTTCCCGGCGCACCGCTGTTCACTATCGAGCGCGAAGGAACGTACCGCCTGGAAGCCTCTATCGAGGAGTCACGGCTTTCCCTGGCTCGAGTCGGGAAAACCGTGTCGGTCACGATAGACGGCCTCGATCGGACGTTTGCCGCACGAGTTGTAGAGGTCGTTCCTGCGGTGGATTCGGCAGCCAGAACCGGCACGGTAAAGATTGATTTGCCTGCGCTCCCCCAGCTCCGCTCCGGTCTATTTGGGCGAGCGTTGTTCGACACCGGCGCACGCAAAGCCTTGACTATACCGGCGGCCAGCGTCGTGGAACGAGGGCAACTGCAATCAGTCTATGTGGCAGAGAACAACATCGCCCATGTGCGCTTGGTGACGGTCGGGACAAGCGTGAAGAATCAAGTGGAAGTGCTGTCCGGGTTGAATCTGGGCGACCGCGTGATTGCTCCTGTTCCCATGGGCCTGAGGGACGGTGCTTTTATAGAGGTCCGCCCGTGATTCCCACCCGAAAACTCGGCCCCGCGGGAACGTTTGCGCGCGTATGGATCACTTCGAAGCTCACGCCTTTGGTGATTGCCGGTTCGCTGTTGCTGGGTGTGTTCGCGGTGTGGAAACTGCCACGCGAGGAAGAGCCGCAGATCGTCGTGCCAATGGTCGACGTCTTCGTGCAAATGCCGGGAGCCTCCCCGCGCGAAGTGGAAGAGCGGGTGACCAAGCCCATGGAAAAGCTTCTGTGGGAGATCCCGGGCGTCGAATACGTCTACTCGACCTCTAGTCCAGGGTTTTCTACTGCCATTGTGCGCTTCCTGGTTGGACAAGACGAGGAAAGAGCGATCGTACGGCTGAATCAGAAGCTGAACGCCAATCTCGATATGATTCCGGCCGGCGCGTCGCTTCCGTTGGTGAAGCCGAGGTCCATTGACGACGTACCGATTCTCGCGTTGACGCTGTGGAGCAAGCACTATGGAGACTACGAACTGCGGCGAGTTGCCGCGCAGGTGCACGACGCCGTCAAGCAGACACCCGATGTCTCTGCAGCAGTCCTGATTGGCGGACAAAAACGCGAGATCCGCATTACCCTGAACGCGCCCCGCCTGTCGGCATACAACCTGACGCCCATGCGGGTTTCGGGAGCGCTTGGCGCAGCCAACCGCCGCGTACCCGCCGGAGAATTCTCCTCAGCCAACCACCAGTTTATGTTGGAGGCTGGGCGGTTCCTGCGAAACGCGGAGGATGTTCGCAATGTTGTTGCCGGAGTCGCCAACGGCAAGCCGATCTTCGTTCGCGACGTCGCCGAGGTTTCCGACGCCGGCGAAGAACCGTCTGAGTACGTCCGCTTTGCAGAGGGCCACGGATCCCATCCCGCCGTCACGATTGCGATTTCCAAGCGCCAGGGAACCAATGCGGTCACCGTTGCGAACAGAGTGCTTGTTAACGTCGAGCGATTGAGGGGCAGCGCGATCCCGTCCGATGTTCAGCTGACGATCACCCGTAACTACGGCGACACCGCAAAGGAAAAGTCGAACGAGCTTCTCGAGCACATGCTCATTGCAGTTATCTCCGTAAGCGTGCTGATCGCCCTCATTTTGGGATTGCGGGAATCACTCATCGTGTTTACCGCGATTCCGGTGACACTCGCGCTGACCTTGACGGTGTTTTACCTGTACGGCTATACCTTGAACCGGATCACGCTATTCGCCTTGATCTTTTCTATCGGTATCTTAGTGGACGACGCGATCGTCGTTGTAGAAAACATAGTGCGGCATTGGCGAATGCCATCCAATCATGACCGGCCTCGCTTCGACGTTGCTGTGGAAGCAGTGGACGAGGTGGGGAATCCAACCATTCTGGCCACACTTGCAGTCGTCGCGGCAATTCTCCCCATGGCCTTTGTGGGCGGATTGATGGGTCCCTATATGCGGCCCATCCCGATCGGCGCCAGCGCCGCAATGCTATTTTCTCTAATCGTCGCGTTTATTGTGACCCCGTGGGCCGCAGTCCGGATTCTGAAGCAAAGCGGCGCGCGCCATGAAGGCGGGAGCGAGGATTTCTTCACGCGCTTCTACCGCCGCGTCATGGGCCGGTTACTCCACAGGCCGTCGGTACGCTGGGCATTTCTGGGAGGCGTCGCGATCCTTCTGGTCGGTTCGTGTTCGTTGTTCTACTTGGGGGCCGTCAAGGTGAAGATGCTGCCTTTCGACAACAAAAGTGAGTTCCAGGTAATTATTGACATGCCGAATGGGACCACACTCGAAGAAACGGCGCGAGTGACTCAGCTCTTGGCCTCGGAAGCTCAGAAGCAGCCAGAAGTAGTCAATCTGCAAACCTACGTTGGCGCCGCCTCGCCGTACAACTTCAACGGGCTAGTCCGGCATTACTATCTCCGAAAGGGGGCGAATGTCGCCGACATCCAGATTAACCTGCAGAGCAAAGGCCAGCGCAGACTGCAAAGCCACGACATCGCCAAGCAAGTTCGCCTTCGGCTTCAGCCGGTTGCCGATCGCAATGGAGCTCGGATCAAAGTTGCCGAAGTCCCACCGGGTCCGCCGGTCCTGCAGACGTTGGTGGCCGAAGTGTATGGACCGGACCTGAACCGCCGCATCGCACTGGCGCGCGAGATGCGGAACATTTTCAAGAGGACAGAAGGCGTAGTCGACGTCGATTGGTACGTTGAAGACGATCAGCCAAAGTACCAGATCGCGGCTGACAAAGAGAAGGCCGCGCTTCACGGTATCTCGGAAGACGATATCGCCCAGACTTTGCGGCTCGCTTCCGCGGGACAATCGAGCGGGCTACTCCATGTGGATTCCGAGAAAGAAGATATTCCGATCATGGTCCGACTGGATCGGGCGAGCCGTTCGGACCTGGACAAACTCGGTGCGTTGCGAATCGGTGGACGTGATGGGCATCCGGTGGCGCTCAGCGAGTTGATCCGGACGGAAAAAGTCATCGCCGACAAGAGCATTTACCACAAGAATCTGATGCCGGTTACCTACGTAACGGCGGACGTCGCTGGAGCCATGGAAAGCCCGGTCTACGCCATCTTGAAACTGATGCCTGAGATCGACGGCATTTCCATCCCCGAGGGCTACAGGATCGAGCAAAATATGGCGGCCGTACCGTCCGACGGCAACCGGTATTCGATGAAGTGGGACGGCGAATGGCATGTGACGTACGAAGTGTTCCGCGATCTTGGCATTGCTTTTGCGGCCGTATTGATCCTCATCTACGGTCTTGTGGTCGGATGGTTCCAATCGTTCCTGACGCCGCTGATCATCATGGCCGCGATTCCGTTCTCGCTTGTAGGAATTATTCCCGCTCACGGATTGTTGCATGCATTCTTCACGGCTACATCCATGATTGGATTCATCGCCGGGGCGGGAATCGTGGTCCGGAATTCAATCATCTTGGTTGACTTTATTGAGTTGCGTCTGGCCGAAGGCATGCCGATTGACGAAGCCGTCATCGACGCGGGAGCGGTTCGCTTCCGTCCGATGATGCTGACAGCCGCGGCCGTGGTTGTCGGCTCATCCGTGATTCTGTTCGATCCCATTTTCCAGGGCCTGGCGATCGCGTTGATGGCTGGCGAAATTGCTTCTCTTCTGCTTTCGCGTATGACGGTGCCTGTACTGTTTTTCGTGTTCCATCGGAGAGAACCAACCGCACCATGGAGGGTAAAGCTATGAATGTTGAACGTTACTTACGTCTGATCGCGGGAGCGCTCGTTGTTATGAGCGTCGCCCTCGGCTACTTTGTGAATCCATACTGGTTCCTATTTACGGGATTCATAGGGCTCAACCTGTTT